>JAXDQN010000347.1:0-5077 GCA_034667865.1 Gammaproteobacteria bacterium | reverse complement strand
AATCCTACCCCCGCTACCAATATCAATAAAATAATAATAAAAACAAAGAGTTAGTGGGCAGCAAAATCCATAGGCGATTTGAACCTGCGACTGGCTCCGCGCTTTTGATCCATAGGTCCACGGGGCGCTCATCGGAATAGCCCGGATTTGCGCAACTCGCGGCGCATATCCGCAACGAAGACGCGGTGCGCAACAAAGCAATCAAGCCGACCCGCATCAGGGGTCTTGCAAGCCTCAGTGAAGGCTTTCGCCACCGCAGCTGCGGCGTTGGACGATGTTGCGCCTGAAGGCGCTGAGCGCCGCACGCGGATTCCGCAATCAGTCTATCTACGTGAAGCGCTGGACGATTTGCTGAAGAAGTATGCCCTCTGCTCTCCGTAAGACTAAATGACGCGAGGGAAGCAGTTCACACTTGATGCGGGGCCGACGGTGGCTGCATCTGCGGTGTGAGATAGCGCACTGAATAGTCTTGGCCTCGGCTGCAGACTCGGCCACAGTCTCAAACAAGCACAAGGATAGGCTTCCGATGAAATATCTCTCTCGCTTTGCTATTGCTGCCTCCTTCGGCGCCCTGGCGTTCGGGCTTTCAGGGTGCGCCTCAATAATCCATGGCACTCATCAGGATGTCGGAATCTCGAGCAACCCAACCGGCGCTTCGGTGACGATCGACAGTGTTGTAACGGGCACAACCCCTGTCATTGCCAAGCTCACCCGCAAGAGCAATCACATCGTCCAGATGGAGCTGCCTGGCTATCAGCCCTTCGAGGCAACCCTCACCTGCGGCGTGAGCGGCTGGGTTTGGGGGAATGTGGTGTTTGGCGGTCTTGTCGGCCTAGCTGTCGATGCGATCAGCGGCGGGATGTACAAGCTCAATCCGGATCAGATAACTGCGTCGCTTTCCAATCCGCTAGCGGCAACTAAGCCTGCTGAAGGCGTGTATCTGTTCGCGGTACTAAAGCCGGAGGCGGACTGGGAAAAGGTCGGTCAGTTGAAGGCCCTCTGATCAAGGAGCCAAGCTAGGAGCTACAGCATGAAAACCCCTACATCTCGGAATTTCGAACAAGGTTACTTGGACGGCTGGGCGTCCGTTAGACCGGGCACATTGCCAAGCATCCCGTCCTAGTCGTGCGTCGTTATCAATTCTGAATCTCGCGCGCGCCGGCGCTCCTGCCTCTGCCAGTGCGCGTAAAGCGGGACGCCGAGCAGAGCCAAGGCGAGGCCTGCGAGCGATTCGCGAGGTCGAGCGAGCAAAGTCGACAGCACGAAGCCGCATGCCACGATCAGGTAGGTGAGCGGCAACCACGGATAGCCCGTGCACCGGTAAGGTCGTGGCCGATCCGGCTGAGTTCGGCGCAAAACGAAGACTGCACCAACCGTGAGTACGTAGGTGAGCGTCATCATGAAGATGAAACAGGTGTAGAGCTGTTCGTAGCGGCCGCTCAAGATGAGGACCGTGACCCATATGCACTGGGCCATCAAGCTGGTGGTCGGTGTCTTCCATCGTGGATGTACCTGGGTCATCCCCTTGAAGAACAGACCGTCACGCGCCATGGAATAATAAATCCGTGCTCCGCCGAGAACCACGACGGAGGCAGCGCCAAACGAAATGAGGGCGATGAACAGTGAAACCCACCGTCCCACATGCTGGGAGAACAAAGCCGTCATAGCCGCATCCGCAAGGGCGGGTTGCGCGGCGATCCGCTCGGGCGGTAACGCGTACAGAAATACCGCATTCGCGAGCAGGTACGTGGCAATGATTATCAGGATCCCCATGACTAGGGCCAATGGCAAGTTGCGGCGTGGATTCTTGATCTCGCCCGCGACCCAGGACAGGAATTCCCAACCGTCAAAAGTCCAGAGCAGCGCAATCATCGCAATGCCAACCCCTTTGATCGAAACGGAGGGGATTCCGTTGTTCGGCGCTGCAACGAAGTGAGACCAGGAGCCGTGACCGAACAACAGCCCTAAAGCCACGATTCCCACCACCGCGCAGAGATATCCCAAAGCAGTCACGTTCTGTAGCCACGCCGCCATTTTTACGCTGCGCACGTTGACCGCGGTGAGCGTGACTACGGCCGCGACTGCAATCAACGAGCCTCGGGTGATTTCGATATGCGCCCCCAGGATGGTATGGGCAAAGATCACGTGCTCGGAGGAAAACATGGGAAATGCCCGACCGAAGAACAGCGCGACACTGATGGCTATTGCTGCCAGGGCGCCGCTGTTACCCGCGGTGAATAGAACCCAGCCATACAGGAAAGCCGCAAACCTGCCGTATGCCTCCCGCATGAACACATATTGTCCGCCGGCTTCGGGAAACATGCCGCCCAGTTCCGCGCATGCCAGGCCGGCGATGAGCGTGATGCCGCCGGCGACAACCCAGAGCAAGAGCGCAAACCGCGGGTCCGGAACTACCCGCAGCACATCGGCCGGAGTGATGAAGATGGCCGCCCCGATGGTCCCGCTCACGACCACCATCACCGAGTCGAAAAGCGTCAATTGGCGGGAGAGCTTGTGGGTGTCGTCTTGTTCCGGTCCGTCGATTCTCATGGCGTAATGTGTATCGATCTCAGGGTTCTTGGTACCGAGTTCATACCTATCTCCCTTCTTGTTGGCGTTTTTGCCGTATTTTGATAAGTATTATCATACTATATATTTATGATCAAATAATTTAATTGTGGTCTTAAAATGTTGTCGGAATGCAACATTTTGGTACAATGAAGGCCTGTTATAGCCAGATTGGGACAGGCGCGTGGGGGTGCACATGGAGCGGACGGAATCGGGAACGAAAGCGGCGGGGCTCGGCGAGTCCGAAGTCCGCAGCGTCAGGCTGCATGCCGGCGAGACGGATAATGCGCGTGCCTATATCTCCCTCAAGCAAGCCGTCCTGGCCGGCTGCTTCAAGCCAGGCGAAGTGCTCACTCTACGCGCCCTCGTAAAGCGTCTCGGCATTGGCGATACACCGGTACGAGAGGCGGTCAAGCGGTTGATCTCCGAAGGTGCATTCGAAGGGTTGCCCAACCGCTCGGCTCGCGTGCCATTCCTCGATCGACGCGAAATTCAGCAAATACTCGATCTACGCATCATGCTTGAAAGCAATGCCGCGGCGCTCGCGGCCCAGAACATCACGCTCCATCAGATCGAGCAGCTGCGTGCTCTGCATAAGTCCATGGGCACGGCCGTCGCCACCGATGACAGCGAGGCCTATGGCCAGCTGAATATGGCATTCCATTTCGAAATCTACCGGATAGCCGACAACAAGACCCTGGCAACGCTGATCGAGGCATTGTGGCTGCGCATGGCTCCGTTCGTATCGCGCAAGCGCTCGTTGATTACGAGCGATCCAGACCAAGCCTGGCAGGTCGCATGCGGTCACCACGAGGCGCTGCTCGCAGCCTTGCTGAGCCGCGATGCCGAAGCTGCCCGCTCGGCTCTGCGAGAGGATTTGTCTGCCCTGACGAAGATCGACGGCTACTGGGAAGGGCTGGGCGATGCGCGGATAGGTTGACGCAGAGAACTCCCACGCAAGGGACGCAATAATGTGAAACGGGCCGACAAGATAATTATCACCTGCGCCATCACCGGCGGTATCCATACGCCCTCGATGTCGCCTTATCTGCCGATCACACCTGCGCAAATCGCCGAGCACTCCGTGGCAGCTGCCGAGGCGGGGGCCGCGATCATTCATTTGCATGCGCGCGATCCGCAGGACGGAAGGCCCGATCAGACACCGCAGCGTTTTCTCGAATTCCTGCCGCAGATCAAACAACAAACCGACGCCATCCTGAACATCACCACCGGCGGTGGTTTGGGGATGACGCTCGATCAGCGTCTTGCCCCCGCGCTGGCGGTCCAGCCCGAGATAGCGTCCATGAATATGGGCTCTTTCAACTTCAATATCTCGGCTGCCGCGGACAAGATCACGGACTGGCGCCACGGCTGGGAGCGGCCCTATTTGGAGGGGACCAAGGATTTCATTCTGTCGAACACATTCCTTCAGATCGAGCGCGGCATGCGTGATCTGAGCGCACTCGGCACCCGCTTCGAATTCGAATGCTACGACGTGAGTCATTTGTACAATCTGGCGCACTTCGCTGAGCGCGGTCTCGTCGATCCGCCATTCTTCGTGCAATGCATCTTTGGCATTCTGGGCGGCATCGGCGCGGATCACGAGAACTTGTTCCACATGCGGGCCACCGCAGACCGCTTATTCGGCAATGATTATTACTTGTCGGTCCTCGCTGCGGGCCGACATCAGCTGCCGTTCGTCACGCTCAGCGCCATTTTGGGTGGCAACGTGCGCGTCGGGTTGGAGGATAGCCTCTATGCGGGCAAGGGAAAGCTTGCCACGTCGAACGCGGAGCAGGTTGCCAAGATCCGCCGCATCCTCGAAGAGTTGAGTTTGCAGATTGCCACGCCCGCAGAAGCCCGCGCCATGCTGCATACCAAGGGTAGAGAGAACGTCAACTTCTAGGATCGCGCCGAGATGCTCGGTGCGACTAATTCAGCGAACCCAGAAGCTGCGCAATTTTCTCCAGTGCGGCCGATAGACCTGAGATCGCAAAGGAAACCGCTGCGGCATCGTGCGCCGTCGACACGCTCAGTATGCCGCCAGGTCCAATCAGAACCCCTTCGCTCAGGCAGGCGAGATGAAACAACGAAGCCAACCCCATCGCCGATGGATCGTCTTCATGACGCTTGGGGTCGGCAGGGAAGGCGATTCCAGCCACCGAGCCGATCCCGGTAAGGACAATTTCGAGCCCCAATTCATCGGCGCGCCGAGCCAGTGCACTGCGAATAGCCAAGGCAGCGGCATCCATCGATGCGATGCGTTCGGCCGTCAGATGGCGCAACGAGACCAGGCCAGCCGCACAGCCGAGCGGATTGCCATTGAAGGATCCGCCATGAAATACGCAGCCTTTGCGCATAGGATCGAAGATATTCATGATCGCCCGAGAGCCCCCGAAGGCTCCGAGCGGTGTGCCTCCGCCGATAAATTTACCGAGCACGACAATGTCGGGCTGCAGGTCGAACTTCTCTGCGGACCCGCCCACTGCAAGCCGCAACATGAGGCAGT
>JAXDQN010000346.1:0-4363 GCA_034667865.1 Gammaproteobacteria bacterium | reverse complement strand
TCATTCACCGAGGGCAGCATCGGTGGCGACATTGAGAGCGTCGATTTGGGCAATCTCAAGCAGTTTTACGGCGCGGCCACTGCGCCCGCCGTTGCATCGGCGAGGTCCGAACTCAAAGAAGAGTGGCCGGGTGGATCCAATGGTTTCGCGATTGCACCGAACCGGACTGCCTCGGGCCACGCGATGCTGTGGATCAACCCACATACCTCGTACTACTTTCGTTCGGAACTTCAGATGGTCAGTCAACAGGGCCTGAACGTGTACGGCGCGGTGACTTGGGGTCAGTTCTTCGTCTATCAGGGCTTCAATGCGCACAACGGCTGGATGCACACCTCCTACGGCGGCGATGCAATCGACGAATACGCCGAAACCGTGGTCAAGAAATCGGACGGCTCGTTTTACCGCTACGGGACGGGCCTCAAGAAATTCAAAGTCAGCACCATCACCATACCGGTGAAGCAGGATGGCGCTCTGGTCGATCGTAAATTCACCGTGTACCACAGCCAACACGGCCCCATCATCCGGGCCGAGAACGGCAAATGGATTGCGATCAAGCTACTGCTGACGCCTGTCCCAGCCCTCTCGCAGTCGTACTTGCGCACCAAGACCACGGACTATGCGTCGTTTCGCAAGACGCAGGAGATGCGCACCGATACATCTAACAATACCGTATATGCCGATGCCGACGGCACGATCGCTTACTTCCATGGGAATTTCATTCCGAAGCGCGACACCTCGTTCGATTTTACGCATCCGGTCGATGGCAGCAATCCGGCCACCGAATGGCAGGGGCCCCATGCCATCGACGAAACCATAACGCTGTTGAGTCCGCCCAACGGCTACATTTTCAACACCAACAATTGGCCGTTTTCAGCCGCCGGCGCGTCCAGCCCGAAGCGCGAGAATTACCCGGTTTACATGTGGACCAAGGGGGAGAACCCACGCGGGATACATGCGGAGGAAATGCTGCACGACATTCGCGGCGTCACCTTGGACAGCCTGATCGCGGCTGCCTATGACGGTCATCTCACAGCGTTCGATGTGCTGCTGCCGCCATTACTGGCCGCGTACGACGCCTTGCCGGCCACCGACGCACGGCGCGCCCAGCTCCAAGAACCGATCGGCATTCTGCGCGCCTGGAACCATCGCACTTCGGCGGATTCTGTCGGCACCGCGGTGGCGATTTTTTGGGGACAGGAACTGGTGGATCGAAAAGGCGCCGAGGCGCGCGACGCCGATGAACCGGTGTACGACTACCTCATCGGCAAGCTGACCGATGTCGAACGCATCGAGGCCTTGGGAGTCGCTTTGGAAAAACTGCAGCGCGACTTCGGCCGCTGGCAGGTTCCCTGGGGCGAGATCAATCGATTCCAGCGCTTGACCGACGACATCGTGCAGCCCTTCGACGACGCCAAACCCAGCTTGCCCGTGGGCTTTGCCGCCTCGCAATGGGGTGCCTTGGCCTCATTTGATTCGAACAAACCGCGCAAGACCAAAAAAATCTATGGTGCCGTGGGCAATAGTTTCATCGCGGCCATCGACTTCGGACCCACCATACACGCCAAGGCGCTCATGAGCGGCGGTGAAAGCGGCAACCCCTCTTCGCCCCATTTCACCGATCAGGCGCTAATGTTTAGCCAGGGGAAATTCCGCGACGTGCTGTTTACGCCCGAGCAAGTGCGCGCGCACGCCGAACGCAGCTATCACCCTTGAGGGTCAGCAGTGACGTTTACCTCAGGTATCCTCAAATAGCCGGCCAATCGCGCTAATACCCAGGGATACGAGATCGATTCCCACTCCCGCGGTAATGCCAGCCAACATCAGCTCGCTCAAGTGCGACGCTGGAGAGGCTGCGGGAGCCGCATGGGTGAAGTGGATTTTCGCAAGCGCGTCGCCCACAGTCTGCGGCGTAACCGATTGATGCCGCCGGTTGTCCGCGTCTGCCCACATTTTTACCGCCTTCTCGACCGCATCGGGATCTAGAAACGCAATCGGCGAATGGCAAAAGGGACAGGCAGTCGCATTCTCCAGATCGATGGGCGCGCCGCACTCGGAGCAATTGATCTGTCGCACCTGCGCGCGCACCTTGGCCAACTCAGGCGCTGTGAGACTGCGGACGAATTGCTTCTCGCGCAAGAATTGCACGAAGGGCGTGAATCGGCCATCGCCGCGCAGGCAACGAAAATACGAAAAACGGCCTGATTTGCACAGATCGAATCCCTGCTCCAGCAGATCCCCGCATCGCGGACAACTTAAATGATCGGCCAGCGGCTGGCGCGGGGCTTCGGCGCGGCTGTGGATCTGTTTGAATAGTTCGATCACCGCGCCGGGCGCGAGCTGAATGCTGGACAGATGATCGAACCAGATGCCGGCGCACGGCAGGCAATACTCGACGCTCACCAAGCCGTGGTAGTTCTGTTCAAAATCGTGGCTCTGCATCGGCTGGCGGCAGCTCGGACAGGCAATCCGTGGCAGGTTGTCATCAGGCACGGATCAAGGATAAACGAGTTTGGCTTGCGCGCTAGCGCGGCCGATGCGGCGGCGGCGGGCGGAGCGTGGGCGGCGGCGCGTGCTGGATAACGTGCCGACGCTGCTCGGGCGTCATCTGCCGCCATTGGCGGCGCAGCTCCTGGCGCCGCTCGAGCGGCATCTGGCGAAATCGATTGTATGATTCACGCAGCTGCTGCTGCCGTTCCGGCGGCAGAGCCCGGTACTGTTGCCAGCGCTGGCGTACCTGTTGACGCTGTTCCGGCGGCATGGCGCGCCATTGCGAAAAGCGCTGCTGCGCGCCGGCCCGTTGTTCCGGTGTCATCGATACCCAGCGCTGACTGCCGGTGGTAAGCGCTTGCTGGCGCTCCGGCGGCAAACTGTCCCACTTGCCCTGGTAGCCTTGCAGCACTTTCTGTTGATCGGCGGATAGCGAACTCCAAGCCTTCGGCGGCGCGGGCGCCGACGGAGCAGGTGTCGATTCTGCAGCCGGGCTCTGGGCCCAGCAGCTTGCCGCAGCGGACATCAAAGTTGCGCTAAGAACCAAAGCCCTGATCATTTCTTTGTATCCTGCGACGGTGGCGGCGGGGGAGGATTGTTCCCACGCGGTGGCGCCCGCTTCAAGTATTCCCACAACGCTGCATCACCGACATCATCCGATCCCAAAAACTCCAAAAAATCATCGTCAGGCGCGTCCGCTGCCGCCCCCGGCGTCGTGGCTGACGCAGGCGGCGGCGGTGGAGGCGGCGCGGGCGGCGGTGGTCCGGCATTTGCGATTGCGCATACGGCGTTCAACAACAGCCAGCCCTTTCCCGAACTCAACTTAAACTCATTTGAGCGGCCGCTTCCTAGCCAGCCGCCTTGTCCGCAAAATCATAGAAATCGATGTCGTCTTGCAACATCTCCATTGCGTCCGCTGAGTTGTCGTCGGTGGATGCCACCAATTCCATATCTTCAAAATTCGATTGATTGTCAGCCAGCGCGGCGCCCGGATGACCTGCCGGCGAACCGAACCAAAATGCCACACCCAGCACCGCGGCGGCTGTTACCCCTGCCGCCGGCGCCCAAGTCGTGGCGCGAAATAGCCACGGCAACGGCTGCGCAGCCGCTTCGAGAGCGGCGGCCCGAGCCTGGGTCAGGCGCGAGCGCAACGCGAAGTCCATGCTCTCGACGCTGCCGTTGAATAGCGCGCGGCTACGCTCCTCCAAGTGACTGTTCAGTTGTTCGCTCATCACCATGCCTCGCCCAGTTGTTCGCGCAAGGCATGCACCGCGCGCGAGTAATGTGTTTTCACACTGCCTTCAGAACAGCCCATGGCTTGCGCCGTCTGTGCCACGTCCATGCCTTCGAAATTTCTCAGCGAGAAGGCTTGCCGCTGGCGCGCCGGCAGAGCGCGCAATGAAACTTCCAGTCTTTCAATGGCCTCGGCCTGCATCAGCGACTCCGGAATGGCCGGTGCGGCGTCGGCCACATTGTCGAGCGGATCCTGCGCCTCGCCCTCCGGATCCTCCTTCGCGCCCGGCAGCCAGGACATGAAACGCTTGCGCACCGAACGCCGCCGCTGCAAATCGCGAATTCCGTTCTCGAGAATTCGATAGAACAGCGGCCGCCATTCGGCACTCGGTTTCGACGCGTAGTTGCGCGTCAACTTGATCATCGCATCCTGCACCACGTCGAGGGCATCGTCCGGATCCCGCAACGCCATTTGCGCCATGCGAAAAGCGCGGCGCTCGATCTCCGCAAGAAATATCTCCAGATCCTTCGTGTACTCCAGAATCGCTCCCCTCGATGCTGGCGCGGGAGTATCCCAGACCATCCAAGCGGAGTTCAGCGTATCAAACGAAGTCATGTGCGTCCTCTTGCCATCGATCGAACA
>JAXDQN010000345.1:0-4399 GCA_034667865.1 Gammaproteobacteria bacterium | reverse complement strand
AAGCAACCCATAGGGAATCGCGACCCGCAGCATTGGCGCATGCCGCTGCAGGTACAGGCCATTGCGCAGCCGTAAATGGCGGAACTCTTCGTCGTTGAGTTCGCCGGCCAGAAAGCGCCGCGTTTGGTCGCGGAATTCCGTGACGCGTTCGGCAACCAGGGTTTTGTCGGTCAGATCGTACCGATACATGCCGACACGATACGACTCGAGTGCTGAAACGCGCCAATTACTGCCCGGCATGAGCTTATGACTGCCGCAGTGTGTCAATGTCTGCCGATCCTTGTCACCGACCCCAAACAGTTGACTGATTCACAATGTAAAACCGTGAATCGCTCGGCAGAGCCATTTTTCGGTTCAGTGCAGCATGCGAACGGTTACACGAAGGCAACACGTTGGCAAAAGATCTCACGGAAGTATCGGTCGCGCCTGACACTTACCATGTGTCTCCGGAACCCATGCTATTGGTTGCCGACCTGCACGGCGCACTCGCGCTGTGTTTGCACGATGAAGGCCGTGCCGTCGGCGGACTCCTCCACCTGCGATTCATGGGCGGCACCGGCCGTCCGAGCGATGTTACCGACAACACTTTGAGTTCCGTGTTGGTGGTGCTGGACAAATTCAAGCGTGCGGTGCTCGGCAACACGACGCGTCGCGACGAAGTGCAGGCACGGATTCTTGCGCACGCATTGCCGCCCACCGATGACGGCGAGCCCAGCGCGTCCTTGGTGGACTTGATCAAGGCGGATTTGGCTGACGGCAAAATCTCTTGCGGTACGCAGACCATGCGCCGCACCGAAAGCGTTCGTGTCTGTTTCCAACCCTTCGAAGGCCGCGTTTGGCTGTGCGGCCCGAATGACCTGCGAGCCACTTCGCGCGCGCATCACTCAGTAGGCTAATTTCGTTATAAAATTCCCCCTCGTTGCCTGAGGGGTTCCATCATGCGAGTCGCCGTAGCCGCGGCATTTTTTGTGTTAAGTGCCTGCGCCACCAATGGTTTGAGCTTGGCGCCTCCCAAGGACGTCAATTTTAGCGGCCATTGGGAATTGAACGTGGCCGACAGCGACGATCCGCAACACCTGCTGCAGACGGCCAATCAACAGGCAGCGTCTGCCAGCGATCCGAACAATTCGGGCGGTCGCGGCTCGGGGCGCGGCGGTGGCCGTGGCCGCGGCGCTGGATCGCCCTATCCGGGCGCCACACCGCCGGCCACACCGGCCATCGCGACCTTAAGCGAAGCCTTTGTCTGGCCGGGCAAGATGATGGACATCAAGCAGGTGGCCGGCGTTGTCGCCTTCACCTCAGACGGCTCAAATCGTATCTGCACACCCAGTACATCGGACAGGAAGTCGCATCACCGGGATGACGAACATCGGCCTTCGGGGCACGATTTGCCGCCACTGTCGTGCGGCTGGAGCGACAAAACGCTGATCGTGCAGGGCGATGACAGTGATCGGGCTCCCTACGAGTCAAGTTTCAGTGTTTCGGAGGACGGCAAGCGTCTGGTTGAGATGGTGGCATTCAAAGGCGGGCATTCGAACGGATTTACGCTGTCGCGCGTATGGGACCGATCGCCGTAAATAAAAAAGCCGGGCGTAAGCCCGGCTCTTAGATCCCCATGCCTCTTCGTGGCGCTTTATTACTGTGCGCTCCGGCGATGATTGGTCTTTCTACTTCCCTAATGCAGTTTGCGTCCGAGCAACACTCTAGCCCGGCTTTTGCCGCGAAGCTAGCCTTATTGCAAAGAAGTGTGAAAATTAATGTGCCCGAAAAACAACATGCGGAAAGCGGCTCTCGGGGGGCCCTCTGAAACAGCATTCGAGTATTCTAGGCGCCTGAAACCATCGGGCTGTGTGGGGAGCTGAAGAGTTGGCCAAGACTGCAAAGATAGCGAGCCTGCCACCCCTTGAGGTGCGCACCCGGCGGGCTTATTTTGACTCCCGATTTGGGCAATTGCATGTGCGAACCGCCTTCCCGACCACCGGTGGGTTCGATGAGCAAGTGACTGTGATCTGCCTGCACCCTGCACACGGGTCCAGCCGCAGCTTTGCGCGTTTCTTGCCCGAAATCGCCGATCTTCGCTCGGTGTATGCCCCGGATTTGCCCGGATGCGGCGAATCAGATCCCTCACCCGGCTCGAGCGCGGCCGAGGCGGCCGCAGCGGTTTCTGACTTGGCCAACGATTTGCGCTTGCGGCAAATCGACCTCCTCGGTCTGCGAACCGGAGCGGCAGTCGCCCTGCAGCTGGCGGCGGAGCGGCCCGAGCTGGTGCGGCGCTTGGTCTTGGTGGGAGTGCCCACCGCTGACCCGCTGCCCACAGTAAAGCAGCAGGCCCTGGTCCTGCGCACGCGAATGGAAGGCGCGGATGGACTGCACATCGCCAAGGCCGCGGTGCCGAACGGCCAGTTCGTTGAGGTCGCCGACTATGCCGAGGACATGTTTGAAGCCGCGCCCAAGACCTTGGCCAAACAAATTGGCGCTTTCCTAAGCGGCCGCTGATTCTCCGCGCTGTTTCGCGACATGCGGCTCAACAAGTACATCAGCGAAACCGGCATCTGCAGCCGGCGAGAAGCAGACAAATGGATCGAAGCCGGGCGTGTGACCTGGAACGGTCAGAAAGCCGTTTTGGGTACGCAAGTGGGCGAAGGCGATGAGGTCCGCATAGATGGACAGCTGCTCGGGGTAAAGAAAAAAGACGTGTACATCGCGTTGAACAAGCCCGTCGGCATTATTTGCACCACCGAGACCGATATCGCCGACAACATCATCGATCATGTGCGTCATCCCGAGCGAATCTTCCCGGTCGGACGCCTGGACCGGGATTCCGAAGGGCTGATATTGCTCACCAACAACGGCGACATCGTCAACGAAATCCTGCGATCGGAAAACAATCACGAGAAGGAATACATCGTGACGGTGGATCGGCCGATCACCGATCTGTCGCTGCAAATGATGGCCAGCGGCGTGAAAATCATGGGTGAAATGACCAAGCCTGCGAAGCTGTCACGAATCGACGCGCAGACGTTTCGGATCATTTTGACGCAGGGCTTGAACCGCCAAATCAGGCGTATGTGCTCGGCGCTGGGCTACAAGGCGCAGCGGCTGCAGCGGGTGCGCATCATGAACATACAACTGGGTGAATTGCGTTCCGGAGAATGGCGCCCACTCACGCCCGCCGAACTCGCCGGGTTGCTGCCGCCCTGATCAATCCGGTCGCAGCGCCTCCGCGGCCAGGCCTTCCGACCATTGATGCCCGCAGGCCATGCGCCAATCGGGATCTTCGGATCTTTCCGCCAGCCATTTATAGAAATCGCGGCCCTGGTGAGTCCAATAGGATGTGCTGAACAAAATGCCGCCGGAACCGGAGCGAACCACGAATCTACGCCGAAAGCCAAAGCTGGCGATGCCGCGCGTGCAGCTCACCCGCGGTGAATTTTCCGCCATGGCAAATTGGTTGGGGCCAATCTGCAGTTTCAATCGACCGCCCTGGCCATACACGCAAATGTTGGGTCCGCTGGCGCTAATGAGTGCGATGCCATGCACCAGGGCCGGCGGTGAATCGCAGGCCGTCCAGGTTCCGGCGAGCGCATGCCACTGCAGCGCCATGGTCTGTCGACGGAAGTCGAGCACCGCAATGGTGGTGCTGGTATCTATGGTCATGCCCTCAAGCATGCACGAACTTTAGGGATTGGGCGCGTCGGAGAATGCGCTTTGGACCACGCCGGCGGTGAGCAGCTGCGGCAGCACCACAGGCTCGCTGGAACCGGGCTTGCCGTTGTAGACCACATACAAGGGCACACCCGCGCGGCCGAAAGATGACAACGCCTGGGAGATCGCTGCGTCGCGGTTGGTCCAATCGCCCTTCATCAATGTTACGTTCTTGTTGCGGAATATTTCCCGCACGGCAGAGTCCGCGAATGCGTTGCGTTCATTGACCAGGCAAGTCAGGCACCAACTTGCCGTAAAGTTGATCAGCAGGGGCTTGCCGGCCGCCTGCAGTTCCGCCACACGCGCGGCGCTGTAGGGTTGCCACTCATCCGAACCAGGCGATCCGGCAGCGGCAGCGCCCGCGGTCGGCGCGGCGGCCGCAGTGTCGGCAAATTTCACCGGCAGAATAATGGCCAACAGCAGCGATGCCACGGCAGTGACCAGCACGGTGATCTTGCTGCCGCCGGAACTGGAATGGCTGCGCTGGTAGGCCCATGCCGCCAGCGCAATCAGGATCAAGCCGCCGAGGGCGGCCCCCAAACCAAACGGCGAAGTCTGTTGCGACAGTACCCACAAAAGCCACGCAGCCGTGCCATACACGGGAAACGCGAATAATTGTTTCAGCGTGTCCATCCACGCGCCTGGTTTAGGCAGCACGCGCCCAATCCAAGGTGCAAATGACAACAGCACATAC
>JAXDQN010000344.1:0-6911 GCA_034667865.1 Gammaproteobacteria bacterium | reverse complement strand
AGCGAAGCGGTATCCACGGCTATTGGGTTTCCTTGGTAGGGGGAATGATGCCGTGACTCAACCCTTCGCTGATCAAGTCGGCCACTACTCGCTGGCCCCTTACGGACAGGTGCTGATCCACCGGATAGAACACGGTATTGATGTTCGGAATCCCACGAAATTGGTGCAGGATATCGACATAGAGGACGCCATTATGTTCGGCAATACGCTGAATTTGTCTTCCGAAGGCAAAAGGGTCGACACCGGGCGTGTGAAGGTTCTCCGCGATCAGAGCTCCTTGCGCATGGCGCGGAATTGCTATGACCACGAACGGCACCCCCACCGCTTTAGCTCGGACCGCCATTTCGGACAGGTAAATCGCGTATTGAGCGAGCTTGGCCTGCCACTCCGGACTGGGTGTTTCCATCAGGGAAGGCGCGTATGGGTCCGTGCCAGACAGCGAGTGGGCGAGGTAGATGCTGTCGCTCTTATATAAGAAGTGCTGGATCATGAAGTAGGCCCGCGAGTTCTTCGTCATGAAGCCGTTCAAGTCGCGTTTCTCAGTGAGTTGAAGTTTTAGCCGCTCCCAACGGCTTAGGTTCTTCATGGCGGCAGTCAGCGCTGCATGCGAATCCCCGGCTGGGATTGCAAGATTGACGTTGTTGATGTCCCAGGGCGTCATGGGCCAAAGAATCAAGTCGGGATGTGCGGCGAGCACCTGATCAAATCGCAACAAGGTCCCCCGGGGCGTACCGAATGGCAGGCCTTCGTTATAGATCTCAACATTGCGTCCTGTGGCTCGGGATAATCGTTCAGGGAGCAATGCCGCGAAGGATTGCTCGTAAGACACCGTAAACCCTTCCGGCAAAGAAGATCCCACCATGACAATGCGATATGTCCCCGGCGGCTTGGTGTCGCACTGTCCAAGGGTGCGATGTCCGCAACTATTGAACCGATACTCCGCCATCGCTGACTCGTAAATCTTCTCATGGCAGACGGAATTTGGAATGCCGCGCACCCCCGTTGATGGATCGTTCATGACCAGGCAGGGAATCGAACCGGGTCCGGGTTCGTTGTAGAGCTTGCGCGCTACTATTTCCAGCGGTAGTGCGATGGCGAGCAATGCCAGGATGCCGAGGACCGGCAGCACAATCCAAGGCAATCGGATTGCGCTCGACGGCCCCTGCATCAGATCGTGGCTTCCGAGTCGTTGAACCCGTGCGACACGACGTTCATAGGGGCGCTTTCCACAATCGCGCCGTCGACGCTCAATTTCCATTCCGTCGTGCCCGATGCCGTCACGCGAGTCTTCGCAAATCCCAATTTTGCGTAATGTTCGGCGACCAATTGATTACGCTCACTGGGTATGAAGATGCCGACAAGCGTATCGATGCCAGCCCGGCGCGCATGTTCAAGAACCTCGCGCAACACCATGTACTCAACCCGTCGTTCCAATACCCGGCAACTCATCAGCCAGGTATCGATCCGCCACTCGCTCGGCGCGGCCGGTCGGCAGATCATCACGCTGATCATGCCGTTGTCACCGAACATATCGGACAATCTGACTTGCAACGTGAACACATTTGGATCGGATTCGGCCGCCAGCACTTCCGGTTCGGTATATCTACGGGTGGTCAAATTGTATTGGTTGGATTTATTGATGAGCTGAACAATTCTCGCCCTGCCCATGGCATCGAAGGGCTGGAAGGTGATGGTCATGTCCAGCGAGGCAAGGTAGGCCTCCACCCCGCCCATTTGCTTTTGCAGCGAAGCTCGTTTGACGTTTTCCTGGTAGTAGCTGGCGCGTTGCAAGTCCTCTGCCGCAAAGGCGATGGCCTCAAAGTAGCCCGCCGCCGCCAATGTGCGTGCATACAACGCGGGCTCGTCCGGCAACTCAGGCACGGCAACTTGCGGCAGGAGCTGGCGCACCAGCCCCCGCTCTACCGGGTTGTCATCCAGAAACACCAGCGCATCTAGGCCAAGATTTAATTCTTCCGCAATCGCCTGAATGTTCGTCGCCTTGTCATCCCAATTGGCTTGGAACACTGTGATATGGTCAAGCTTCAGCAGCATTTCCGGATGCTGCAGGAACGGCGTGCGGGCGACCTCGAGCGTGTTCTTCGAGGACACGGCGAGCAGGATGCCGCGGCGCCTCAGATCCAGGGCCAGCCGCTGAACAGCGAGATGTGCTTCGCCCGCAGCGTCGCCTTGAGCGATTTTGATGCCTTCGAGTCCGTCATCGCCAATGACGCCGCCCCAAAGCGTGTTATCCAAATCCAGAACCAGTGCCTTACGGCTCTTGCCGCGAATGGCCGCGACCACGCGCGCGACGTGGTCTGCGTATAAAGGCACGTACTCATCCGCAAATGGAAGCTTCGCCATGTTCCATAGCTTCGGGTCATGCCAATTGCCGAGCCCGACAGTCTCGGCCAACCCCGCGATGTCGAGAACCACGTGACCCCTGCTGCGCGCAAACCGGAACAACTCTTGGTTGAGCCGGCCCAACATGTTTTTGATGGTTCCCGGCGCGCCTGCGTCCAAGCTGCCGAACAGTACTTCCGCCGGCGGCGCGAAGCTCTGCACGATGCAGACGGCGTTCGAATTGGAGCTGATGCCCTGACACAGAGTCTGCAGATAACCGAGGGCCCCCTCGATGGCGGCCTCTGCCGCTTCGGAACTGCCGATCGCCAGTTTCAGTGGTAACGCGCGATAGTCGAGCGCCAGCAATACTGCGTCTGGCTTCGATTGATTGACGTGCGAATTCGGATTCAGCGCCTCTTGAGCAACTTGATCATAGGAGGGCCGAATGATCTCCAGATCTATCCCGTGCCGCAAAGCGCCACCGACTAGAGCGGGCATGATGAAGTCGATCGTACCGTTGGAGAGCACCGCAAGGCGAAACGGCACCAGCGGGGATAATGAACCGCGTTCGGTACGCAGGCGCGCCGCCGCTTTCGCGAGTTTAATGAGCCCATTCAAGTCGAGTGCGTGGGTCGCCAGTCTTTGCAGGTCTTTGCCCACCGATTCCTCTGTGCCGCTCAGTTTCTTGAGATCGGCACCGAACTGTGCGTTGACGTTTGGCAGCCACGCCAGCTCGGAATATATGCTCAACGCTCGATTCTCCTCAGTGTCGCGCCGCGATGAGTTTTACCAGTCCCTGGACATTCTCGAGATTGTTGATTTCTGTTGTAGTGAATCTGACCTTGAACGATTTCTCGATGGTGAGCAGTAGCCTGATGTGGGTGAGGCTATCCCACCCGTCCACGTCACGTGCCGATAGGGTTGGGATTACGACAATGGAATCGTCATCGAAGATATCGTGAAAAATATTCGATAGACGCTCATAGATAATCGCATCATCCATTGACAGGGAACTCCCGCACCTTGTCCGTAACTCGGCGCAGTCAGCGACATCGCAAGCTTCAAATACCAAAAAATCGCGCAGCTACGCAAGGGGACTATGACGAGTTTGCCTGACTACGTGCTTCCGATCAGCCGACACGCGGATATTTCGTCCGAGTGTCGCTGGATTTCGACAACTCGATTCGTAAGTACAAGAAAAATAAAGGATTTAATCGGTGGCCAGGGAGGGAGTTGAACCCCCGACACGCGGATTTTCAGCCCGCTTTCGGTGGTCCCAGGGGTTTATAAATCAACCACTTGCAGCGTCTTGCCGACCCCTTTCCAGGCTCACCAAGGCACAATCCTGGCACACTCAATCTGAGTTGGTCACGTTCCTGGCACAGGCTCAGCGGGGTCGGCTGGAAACCGAGTTCGTCGATCTGCTGATAGAATTATCTGATGAGCTCAAAACTTACCTCGACAAACCCCTACCTGCGAGATCGTGACGTCCGGGAACGGACGGTAACCACGTCTGTCGAGACTTCGTCGTCCATCGAGGGCATTCGGACGATCTTCAAACGACGTGCAAGACCCAGCAACAGCCGCGCAAAGACCGTTAAGCGGGGCCCTGCGCCGAAGTTGCAACAACAGATCGAACTCATCCAGCAGCTGCCGCAAGCCAAGCAGCGCTTTGCCATCGAGATGCTCGATACCGCGTTACAGCGAACCGCACGATAATCGGCGCAGGAGAACCTATGCACGCGCACACCGCTAAACAAGAGGCCATCGAGACCATCGAACGCCTGCCCGATGACGCCCCCCTCGATGAGATCGTCTATCGGCTCTTTGTACTCAACAAGATTCATCAGGGGGTACAGGACATCGACGCCGGCCGCGTGATCTCCAGCGAGGCACTCGCGCGCGAGATCGAGCAGTGGTGACCGCATCGTGGTGAACTGGTCGCAGCGCGCCCGCGCCGACCTCAAAGCCGTTCACGATTACATCGCCAAAGATTCACCGCAGAACGCCAAGGCCGTCGCACGCGAGATTCGGCGCCGCGCCGACGGCATCGAGACCGCGCCCCTCGGCGGCCGCAAAGTCCCCGAACTCAACGACGAGCAGGTGCGCGAGATTCCCGCCTATTCCTGGCGCATCCTCTATCACCTGCGCGAGGGCCGGGTCTTCATCGTCACGCTCGTGCATAAACGGCGCCACCTCGAACCCGAGCAGATCCAGCCCGCGGGGTGAAGCACCAGGTTCGACGCCTGGCAGCCATGCCAGATGGGTATGCCTGTGAACCGGCGAGCTGATCGGACGCAGACGGACGCCGCAACTTGTTGTTTCGGCATGCACGATGCTCAAAATCCCTGATCTATATTCAACGCTGGTTCACAGCGTTTGATGGTTTGATGAATGTCTGGAGTACTTCCGAAACCGCCACCTTCAAAACGATTAGTTCACGCACCACTTTGCGAGTCTCCACTCTCGCAAAAGCAGAGGGCGAGCGGAGAGCCAAGTGCTTTGTCCTTTCGGACACATAGATCATTCCGCCGGAATAATCTGTTACCCATGTGACCGGAACAGACAGACCCTTGATTTTATGGTGGTGAGAGAGGGACTCGAACCCTCGACCCCGGCATTATGAGTGCTGTCCTCGGAAGATAGCCTGAGTCTTTTCAACTAGTTACCGCGTGGCGCCCGTTGCAATTGGCACCAGTGAGCACAACGAAGCAGCACTGGGTCACCCAAAACTCACCTGCGGCCAAATCGAACGTTGCGGGGATCAAGGCCGGTCTTGTTGACTCGTGAACAACGAGCTTATTAAGGGCGTCCGCCGCTTGCTGTAATATTGTTAGGTTACCGGACATGGAGACCCGCTTTGCGCGCAAGCGCCTTCGTGACGATCTCGGTCGCGCCCGTCTCATCGGGATAGCATACGGAGGGGCGCGCGGCCAGCAGCTTCAGAAAGTCTTGTTCCTTTTTTCCGAACGCCAACGCCTGCTCGGCAACGGATGCGGCCTCCAGCCGCGGTATCACCAACACTCCGTTTTCATCCGCCATGATAATGTCACCAGGCAACACGGACACACCACCACAACTGATCGGCACATTCAGCGCCCCGCCGATGCTCCTGTACTTAGTGGTCACGGGCGTCACACCCCTGCACCAGATCGGCAAGCCCAGAGCATTGGCCTGCGAAATGTCATTGCCGGCTCCGTCCATGATGAGTCCGGTCAGTCCCGCCTTGGCAGCGGCCGCGGAAGTTGTCCCGCCCCAACAGGCCGTACGCTGATCCTGTCCTCGCTCGATCACGAGAATGTCGTGGGCGCGAATCTGCCCTAGCGCGTAGTGCGCCATGACGGAGTCCGGAACCGTGACACGCACCGTGACTGCCGTCCCCACGATCGCGGCGCCGGGCATGCGCGCGCTGACATCTGAGCTCATGAAGCCGGCATCCAGGAAGTGGCCGATAGTCCCTGTGTCCGTCTGTCGCAGCACAGCCAGCAACTGTGCGTCGATCTGGGGTGGCATGGGATTGACGATGTACATAGTTAGCCTCTCGCGTCGTTGGTTGCGGTGAGACTACTACCTCAGGGCATAACAACTTTCAATCGCCTTTCATGATGGCGGAGCATAATTATTCCGATTTTGACCGCACTACGCCGGCGGCGTTGTAATTGCACATTCCGAAGGATACGCATGTTCGACATAAGACCACTGCCACACCAACTACCCGACGCGCTGCGCGAGCGTGCATTGCTGGCACAGCCCGCGACGATCGGCCACTTTAGATTCCGAGGTCTGGTAGACGGCCGTATCACAATGCAATCGAATTCTTCGCGCGTCGCAGGTACAGCCGTGACGCTGGCGCTGCCCGGCATGGACTCCACATTGCTGCATCATGCCGCCGGGCTCCTGCGGCCCGGAGACATACTTATGGTCGACCGATTGGGCGACCGGCGACATGCCTGCCTTGGTGGCGGTGTCGCCGCGGTGTTAGCCAAAAATGGCGTGACCGCGGTAATCATTGACGGGCCCTGTGCGGACCCCGCAGAGATACTGGATTGCTCGTTGCCCGTGTGGTGTCGAGGTACGAGTCCGATAACCACGCGACTCTACGGAATCGGCGGCGCACTCAATGTGCCTGTCTCGATCGGCGGCGCCGTGGCGCTCCCAGGCGACTTAGTCATCGCCGACGACGGCGGTATCGTCATTCTACCGCCGGATGAGGCGGAAGAAGCCATCGAGCGCGCGATTCGGATGCAGAAGCAGGAAAGCTGTCTTATACCGCAAGTGAGTCGGACCCAGCCGCTGGGCGAGCTGAGCGGCGCGACTGCGTTGGTTCGCGCGAAGCAATCCGGGAGCGCCTGAATCGAGTTGTACGCGCCGCTGCTCGAGGCACCCGGCGAATAAACGGATTAAACAGTCCCCGAACAGGCCTCGGCGGCCGGCCTAGGAACATTCGATCTCAACCTTTGACGAGGAATAACAATGCGCGTAGCCGCCTGTCAGTTCGGTCCCGGCCCAGACAAAGCTCGGAATATCGCCATAGCTCTCAGTCTCATCGATGCTGCAGCCAACGCCGGTGC
>JAXDQN010000343.1:0-3206 GCA_034667865.1 Gammaproteobacteria bacterium | reverse complement strand
CGCCGTGTCGTCAAAGGGCGGAGTTTTACAAACTCAATTAGCGAGGTGGTGCTCCAATAGCCATTCATAAAGCTCTGGATTCGCATAAGCAGCTTCCGGCGAGTGTCCAATATCCGGGAACACGGTGAACTTGATTTCACCCCCGCACGCCTTGATCGCGTTGACCATGGCTTCATCGTCGGCCAACTTGACGCGCTCGTCCTTGGCTCCATGGAAGCCCCAAATGGGTACGCCCTTCAGCTTGCAGGCATCCTCGAGGATGCCTGCGCCGCTGACTGGTGCGATGGCCGCAAAAGTCCCTGGACGTGTGCTAGCCCACCGATATGTGTTGATGCCACCCATGCTGAACCCAGTAAGATAAATGCGGTTCTTATCGACCGGCAGCTTTACCAATAGTTCGTCCAGCAGTCGATTCAATTCATCCAGATTGAAGCGCCGAGAGGCCTGCGGTGAAGCGACGATAAACGGGAAATCCAAGCGCGCGTCTAGAAAGCTAGGGGGGCCGTATTTCTTGATTTTATTTATGTCGGAGCCAGACTCGCCCAAACCGTGAAGGAATATGAGGAGTGGGTACTTTGGCGCAGAGTGTTGCAATGAACCTTGCGGCAGGTAGAGCAAGAACCGCCCCCCGCGAAACGTTTCAGTGTGCTGACCTTCAACCAGCGACCATTCAGGATCGGTGGAACACGAAACAAAGAGCAGGCAGGTCGCGACCAACGTCGCGCAGAACTCGAACAGACGCACCATAGTGCCGACTATATAATTTTTAAGGCCTAAAATAATGGGAATGTTCCCTTAAGATATGTAGCAGCCTTCGTTGCGCGCTTCGAGCGCCAGCTTACTGGGCCCAGCGGGCCAAGGCCAATCCATTCTCGACACGGCATGGCGAAGCGAGTCCCGAATTTCATCGCCTGTACTTCGCCGCGCCATACAAGGTCCGCGCCGGAGATGCCGGTCGAATCGCTCCGTCAGGGTCGATTTCCTACGACGACGATGTACCTGGTGGCGCTCCCGGCATCCG
Source organism: Gammaproteobacteria bacterium (assembly GCA_034667865.1). Classification (GTDB taxonomy): domain Bacteria; phylum Pseudomonadota; class Gammaproteobacteria; order Steroidobacterales; family Steroidobacteraceae; genus Bog-1198. Next base: position 2,185 of record JAXDQN010000343.1, on the reverse strand, counting down.
TACTCGTACAATTACATCAGCGCCTCGGAGAAGGTAGCGCAAACGTTGGGAGAAAATGCCTCATGCGATTTCTGAAGATCGGCGCGGCTGCGCTGCTGGCACTAGCGCTCGTCAGCCTGATTGCAGTGATTACCTATGATCGCTTGAGCCGGCCGCCGGCACCGTCGCGTGCGAGCTTGATCGCTCAAGCGGCGCGTTATCATGCCCGCATCCAGCGCGACCACTATGGCGTGCCGCACATCAGCGGCCCTACCGATGCGGATGTGGCATTCGGCTTAGCCTTTGCCCATTCCGAGGACGATTTCGCCACCATTCAGAGCGCCGCGCTGCTCGCGCGCGGCGAGCTAGCGAGCGTCGAAGGCGCCAAAGGCGCTGTTACGGATTATCTGATTCGGTTGCTGAAGGTGCGCGAAACTGTGGTGTCTCACTACGACACTGCGCTGCCGGCCGATGCTCGCGCGGTGCTTGCCGCGTATGCGGACGGCGTCAATTACTATGCCGCCCTTCACCCTGAGCACGTAGAGCGGGGCCTGCTGCCGATGACCGGCCGTGATGTTGCCGCCGGGTTCGTGTTCCGCACGCCCTTTTTCTATGGACTCGATCATGTATTCGGCAAGATCATGGCGCCCGCGCCGAAGGCCAGCCGGGTCGCGATGACCGGATCCTTGATGACCGGCTCTTTGCCGATCGGCTCAAACGGCATCGCTGTAGCGGCTTCGAAGTCGGCGGACGGCGCCACCCGTCTACTGGTCAATTCGCACCAGCCCTATGTAGGACCGGTGGCGTGGTACGAGGCGGTCCTCGATTCCGGCGAGGGCTGGCACGTCGCAGGCGGCTTTTTCCCCGGCTCTCCCTTCATGCTTCACGGCCACAACGCGCATCTGGGCTGGGCCAACACTGTCAACGCCCCCAACGTTTCCACCGTCTATCAGTTGGAAGTGAATCCCGCCAATCCGGACCAGTACCGACTGGATGGCCAGTGGAAGAATTTCGAGAAGGGTGATGCGGCCATTCGCGTGAAAATCTGGGGGCCGCTGATCTGGACGGTTCACCGCCCGCTTCTGTGGTCAGTCCAGGGTCCGGTATTCAACACCGATCACGGGATGTTCGCGGTGCGCTTTGCCGGCATGGACGAGGTACGCCAGTCGCTGCAGTACTATCGCCTCAACAAGGCGGCCAACCAAGAGGAATGGTTGGCGGCCATGCGCCTGCAGGCTCTGCCCAGCATCAACTACATCTACGCTGATGAGAAGGGGAACATCGGCTATGTCTACAACGGCGAGTTCCCGGCCCGCACCGAAGGAAGGGATTGGACCCAAATCCAGCCCGGCGATCGCTCCGACTTGATCTGGCACGGCTATCTGCCTTTTGACCGCGTGCCACAGATCTGGAATCCCAGGTCTGGCTTCGTGTTCAACTCCAATAACACTCCGTTCGAGGCCACGGGCGCGCAAGACGCGCTGAAACCCACGGACTTCAGCCCCACTATGGGCGTGCAAACCGACATGACCAACAGGGCCTATCGCGCCGAGGAGACCTTCGGCGCCGACACTGCCATCACCGCTGAGGCGTTCCGCACCTACAAATTTGATATCGCCTACAGCGAAAGCTCTGACATCGCACGGGAGATCGCCGAAGTGGTCAAGATCGATCCGGGTTCCGACACTGATCTTAGTGCCGCCCAGGCGCTGCTCAAGGATTGGGACCGGCGCACCAATATCGCCAGCCGGGCAGCGGCGCTGGCGGTGCTGATGCGCATGGAAGCTGCGCACTCGGACAGCCATCCCGACGTGCCAGCCATCGATGCTTTGCGCCACGCCATCAAGACTCTGAAGACTCACTTCGGCCGCATCGATCCGGAGTGGGGTCAGGTCAACCGCGTCCGCCGGGGCAATCTCGACCTGCCCATTGATGGCGGGCCGGACACCTATCGTGCCGTCTACGGCGTTCCGCAGCCGGACGGCACATTGAGCGCGGCGGCGGGCGACACGCTGATCATGTTCGTCACTTGGGACAAGTCGGGCGCCCTGACCTCGGACAGCATCAATCAGTTCGGCTCCGCGACGTTAGATTCGCATTCTTCTCATTACGCGGACCAGACTCCCCTGTTCGTGGCCATGAAGACTAAGCCGGTTCTGTTCACCCAAAGCCAACTCGCAGGAAACGTTGAAGCCGACTATCAACC
>JAXDQN010000342.1:0-7753 GCA_034667865.1 Gammaproteobacteria bacterium | reverse complement strand
ATCAATCGACTCGGTTTTCCGCATGAGAGGCTCGATGCGGCACCGGCATTCACCAGCGCCAATATGGCTGGGGTGCTTGTTTTGGCGGGCATCAATACCTAATGCGGCAGAATAGCCTGCAGGCATTCGGCGCCAATTCCGCCGATCCTGCACTCGAGCCTGCGAAAACCCTCGATGACCGATCTGCCAAATTCGGTAACCTGAGTACCGCCTCCGCCACTGCCACCAACTCTGTTGATCGTTACCCGGTGTGCAAACGTCTTATTGAGGCAATCGAGGATTTCCCAGGCGTGCCGGTAACTCATGGCCATTGAACGGGCGGCTTGCGACAGAGAGCCGCGCTTCTCAATCGCTTCAAGCAATTCAATTTGGCCGCGGCCAACGCTCGAATTTTCCGCAACTTCGATTCGAATTCGGATACTGAAGGGCACGGGTCGCCTGTCTTTTGGTGCTTGATTAAAGGGTCACCACTGACAGACTCTACAACGCGCAGATTTATTCCCTTGGACGGCGAGCCACTCTTCGTATGGCCCCATACAGTCCCGTTGCGCAGACCAGGGAAGCCCCCGATAACAAAAACAGCATGAGAATGTCCCACGTCGGCCGATTGCGAAGCGCCTCTGAGAAATCCAACCGATGCGGCGCTTCGTACATCCAGCGATAACCGCGGGCTTCTCGATCTATCTTCGTAACTATCTCACCGCTCACCGGATCTAGGTAGTACGCAGTCTGTTGCCGATCGTTCAGCAGCAGACGATGAACGGGAAAAGAGACTGATGCACCGTGATGCGGAAAACAATGACAATGCCGATTGCGGTTGAGAAACACCCGAGCATCGACATGGCGACGACAAGCCAGCTCCACAACAGGGCATGCCGGCGCAATGCCGTGAAATGGACCCAGTGCGGCACAGCTCCGAACCAGTTCCAAAAACGCAACGTAGATCCTGCGGAAAGCTGGCTTGATTGCCGGTCTTTAGATCAACCACTTCACGCCGCTCACCGAGATACAGCCGCGCAACTGCCCGCGCTCCAACCATTTCCACGCGGACTGCGCTCACTACATCATGACCACGCCACTTAAGCACCACGTGACCATCAGCAGGCTGACGGCAATGCCTAGATAGCGGTGGGTCAGGAATAGAAAGCGAACGGGCCCTCAATCTGTCTATCGAAATGCGTAGGTATACGAAACCCTGAGGTTGCGCGGAACGCCCAAATTCCAATAGGTGTAAGGGCTGCCGTCGCTGTCCCGCGACGCACTGCCGAGACCCGCCCCGCGAGAACATTGCAAACCAACAGATACCGTACCGACATGAGATCCCCGCCATGTTGCTTTTCGTACAACCGTACGCGGGTTGGCTGACCGTCCCTCATGAAATGCAACGCCTTTCCGGGTCGCATGCGGCGGTATGATGATGCGATGATCGAGCAACCCAATCCTCCCTGGCCCGACTTTCCAACCGACAATTGGGCGCCAACGTATGCAACTTTGCACATGTGGACGCAGATTGTGGGCAAGACGCGACTGGCATTCGCGCCAATGGAAAACCATTGGTGGCAGGTCGCCTTGTACGTGACGACACGCGGACTCACCACCTCTCCCATGCCGGCCGGCCCCCATAGCATCGAAGTCGAGTTCGACTTCGTAGCCCATCAACTGTTATTGCGGTCCAGTGACGGCGCCAGGTGGTCCATGCCGCTCGCCCCGATGACGGTTGCTGCTTTCTATGCAGCATATCTAGGAGGCCTGAGTTGCTTGGGCGTAACCCCAAAGATATATGCGCGCCCCGTGGAGATTCCCGTCGCGATTCCGTTTGCCGATGATCATAAACATGCCAGCTACGATCCGCTCATGGCGCATGCCTGTTGGCAAGTCTTGGTGCGCACTGAAAGGCTCTTAAAAATCTGGCGTGGCCACTATCTCGGCAAACAAAGCCCAGTCCATTTCTTCTGGGGGAGTTTCGATTTGGCCGCTACTCGATTTTCAGGAAAGCCGGCGCCGAAACATCCCGGCGGCGCACCGAACTGTCCGGATCGTGTAATGGTGGAAGCCTACTCGCATGAATGCAGCAGCTGCGGATTTTGGCCGGGCGACGGACTCAACGCGCCACCGGTGTTTTATGCCTATGCGTACCCGGAACCGTCGGGCTACGCCGCGCACGCTGTCGAGCCGATCGGTGCGTATTACGATCAGCAGGCACGCGAGTTCTTGCTGCCTTACGCGACATTGCGGGCGTCAAACAACCCGGATGCGGCGCTGCTGGATTTCTTTCGGACAACCTATGCGGGCGCAGCCGAACGGGGCCGCTGGGATCGGAGTGCGCTGGAGCGGTAATCAGGTCAGCTGAAGCGCGATAGCCAATTCAAAATACGGTCAATTGACGGCTTGTAAGGGGGCCTGATGATGCCGCCTCCTGAAAAGCGGGACTGTATAAATACGGGCTTTTCCTTGGAGAATTGGCGAAACCCGTACTCACCGTGATAGTGGCCTTGTCCGGAGGCTCCGACGCCGCCAAAGGGCAGTTTCTCCTGAGCGATGTGCAATAACGTATCGTTAATGGACACGCCACCGGCGATGGTTCCCGCGAGGACCCGATCTCGAGCAGCATCATCCTTGCCGAACCAGTAGAGGGCGAGCGGCCGCTCACGTTTGTTGACGTAAGCCAGCGCAGCTTCCTCGCTGTCATAAGGAACGATGGGCAGAATCGGACCAAAGATCTCCTCGCTCATCACCCGCATGCTGTCGTCCACGTTGAGCAGCAACGTCGGCGCCAACTGCCTACCGGAGGATGACGTGGCTGAGTCTGTCGCCGGTTCGATTTCGATAACCGTCGCGCCGCGTGAACGCGCGTCGTCAACCAATTCGCGCAGGCGCTTAAGATGCCGATCGCTGATGATCCCGGAGTAGTCGGGATTCGATCGAAACTTCGGATACAGACTGATCATGCTATTGCGCAGCAATTGGACGAAACGATCGACGTCGCCGCGCGGCACCAGCATGTAGTCAGGCGCGATGCATGTTTGGCCTGCGTTGATCAATTTTCCCCACGCGATGCGGTCAATGACGCCGGCGAGATCGCACGACGAATCGACAATTGCGGGGGATTTACCGCCGAGCTCCAGAGTGACGGGCGTCAGGTTCCTCGCCGCGGCCTGTGCAACCTCCCGGCCGACCGCAGTGGAACCGGTAAATACAAGATGATCAAAAGGCAGCGCTGCGAACAGCCTGCCGACCGGCGCATCGCCCGTGACCACGGAGACCACCTCAGGCGCAAAACTTTCACTGATTGCTGATGCCAAGGCATCGGAGAACGCCGGCGTAAGCTCCGATGGTTTGATCAAGGCGCGGTTTCCCGCCGCCAGCGCGCCGATCAACGGCGCCAGCGCGAGTTGCAGCGGATAGTTCCAGGGACTGATTATCCCCACGACACCCAGTGGCTGCATCATGATCATGGACCTGCCTGGCCGATAGGCCATCGCGGTCGAGACCCGCCGCGCCTTCATCCACTGCGGCAGATGCCGAATCGCATGCCGAATGCCGCTCTGAAGCATCAGGGTTTCCGTGATGCGGATTTCGGTTGGCGATCTGGATCCAAAATCGCTCGAGATCGCTTCCGCGAACAGCTTGGAATGCGCATCGATGAGCGCACTCAGCTGCTCCAGCCGGCGCACTCGCACGGCACGCGCTGGTGACATGTCGGATCGAAACGCATCTTGCTGAAGTTGCAGCAACGTTTTTAGTTCGCCCGCCGATGAATTCATGCTAACTCTCCCCCACAGATCGCGTACTTGCCAACCAATTGGATTCTACGCCAGGGATGCCGTTGCCTTAAAAACCCGACCCAGAACCTCAATTTAGCGTCTGTCGCGCGCCCATGGCGTGTCTGGCTTACTGGGGTTAGAGTCCGGTTCAACTAGACCAAATAAAGGGTGATGACCATGCCTTCCTACACCCCCGAACAGTGGCAGCTGCTCAGCAAACAACTCGACCAGGCACTGGAACTCAATGAGCCAGAACGCGCCGCGTGGCTCGCACAACTCCGGCTGACCGCGCCCGAAACGGCAGCGGAATTGGACCAACTACTCGCGCATCACAAGCAACAGGGGTTTTCCCAATTCCTGGAAGGCTCCGTGCTCAGCATCCCCAATCCTACTGATCAGTCCACCTTGGTAGGCCGATCCGTGGGCGCATACATAATCGATCAGGAAATCGGTCGTGGCGGCATGGGCAGCGTCTGGCGCGCCAAACGGGCGGACGGACGTTTTGAAAGCCAAGTCGCAATCAAGTTCGTGCACGCGTCATGGCTCGGCCGCAGCGGCGAGCAGCGCTTTCGGATCGAAGGAAACCTCCTAGGCCAGCTCAATCATCCCAATATCGCGCGCTTGCTCGACGCGGGCGTGATGGATGGATCGCAGCCCTACCTGGTGTTGGAATACATTAACGGCGAGGCGATAGATACGTATTGCAGCAAGCACAGTCTAGATGTCGAAGCCCGGATTCGACTCTTTCTCGACGTATTGTCAGCCGTCGCGCATGCCCACAGCCATCTGATCGTCCATCGCGACATCAAGCCGGCCAACATATTCGTGACCGACGACGGCACGGTAAAGCTGTTGGATTTCGGGATTGCCAAATTGCTCGACGGTCCCGCCTCAGCCGGGCTCACAAAATCCAATGCCGTGGCGCTGACGCCGCAATATGCGGCACCCGAACAGTTAACCGGCCAGTCCGTCACCACGGCGACTGACGTGTATTCGTTGGGACTGGTCTTGTACCAGCTGCTAACCGGCAAACATCCTCTTGCCGATCATGACACCTCGAGCGCGAATCTCATCCACGCGGTGCTGACGCAGGACCCGCCGCGCCCATCGATTGCCACGACGGTACCGTTGATAAAGCCACGGTCTCTGCAGGGGGATCTGGACAACATTGTTCTCAAGGCGCTCAAGAAATCGCCAGCGGAACGCTACCCTTCGGCCGAGGCCTTCGCTGCCGATCTGCGCGGATATTTAAACCACGAACCCGTTAGCGCGCGGCGCGATACCTTTACCTACGTCGTCGGCAAGTTGGTTCGCAAGCATCGACTGCAAGTCGGCGCCGCCTCAGTGACGGTGCTCGCACTCATCGCCGGCATCACGGGGACGGCACTGCAGGCGCGCGAGGCACGTGTGCAGAAAATCGAAGCTTTGGCGCAACGCGACAAAGCGCGCGCCCAATTGGAACGCCATGACGCGATCTTTGATTTCGTGCAGATGATGCTGACGGAATCCGTGCCGCCGGATCAGGTGCCGACGATTCAGGGCATGCTCGACCGCAGCGCTCAGTTTGTCGAAATCGCGTCTGCCGGAAAACCCAACCGACAAGCTGAAATATTGAGCACCCTCGCCTCGTACTACGTCGCTCTGGATAACCCGCAGCAAGCATCGACGCTTCTGGAGAAGGCCAGCAAGTTGATAGAGTCGAGCGGCGATGCGTCATTGCAGGCGCAAATGGCATGTGCCTACGGGATGTCGCTGAATATGCTCGGTCGCGGTGCCGAAGCAGTAAAGATTTTTGAGCAATGGGGAGCAAATCCAACCATTGACGGCGACATCGCGGGATTCTGTCTACAAAGCCGCGCAGTTGTCGCACAAAATCAAGGCAATGCGGGAGACGCGCTCACCTATACGGACATGGCTTTGGAGCGTGTGAGGCATGCCGCCATGCCGTCTGAAAGATTTCTCGCGGAACTCGCGGGCGATCGGGGTTTTGCACTGCACATGGCAGGCCGAAATGCCGAGGCCGATAAGTATTTCGAATCGGCCGTGCAACAATTTCGACAGATGGGAGTCGAGGGTTCTCGCCCGGCCATGGTCACGATGGCGAACTGGGCTGTGGTGGATTACGGCTGCGGCGATTACAAGCGCGGTTTGGAGATTTATACGCAGCTGTTGCGAAACGCAGAGCAGCTGGCAGGTCCCGCCCCGGTATCGCCCGGTCTTCTCGGCAATTACGCTCACGGACTCGAGGCGATGGGGCGTTACCCGGAGGCACTGAAGGCCTATCAGCGCACCTTCGAATCGGCTGAGAAAACCGGTTTTGTCGGCGCGCAAGGGTATGCGCTGGTAGGCCAAGCCAGTATTCGGGCGTCGCAAGGCGACCTGACACGGGCGCAAAGTGACTTGAGCCGCGCAGGCGCCATTATGCAGGGCAAAGTGGGAGAAGCGTCCACCATCCAATTGCGCCGCATATTTACCCAGGCGCAAATCGATGCGGTCCAGAATCGCCAAGACGGCGCGCTTTCCGGTTTGAACAGAATCATTGAGTTATCGAGCGCCAAGAACTCAACGGGCAATGCCGCCGCGGTGAGCGCCTATCGGCTACGCGCAGAAATAGAAATGCGACAGGGTCAAAGCGCGGACGCCGAAGCCGACGCGCGTAAAGCGGTACAGATGGCTGAGAGCCTGCAAGGCGCCAATCGCTTCTCCAGCGACACCGGCCTCTCGTATCTGACCTTAGGCGGCGTTTTGCTGCATGCACCGGATCGGTCGCAGGCACCGGTGGCACTCCACGCCGCAGTCGACCATCTCAGCAATGCGCTGGGCGAAGATCATCCGGACACCAAGCAGGCCAGACGCCTGATTGCGCAGCTCTAGCCTCGTCCAATGAGGCCAGAGCGTGCTGCTAGCAACTCACGCAGTTTCTCGTTGGATGAGAGTTGCGATGGCCTGATCGATACCGATCAAGCCCTTGCGCGCGTTTGCGCCTCGATTCGGAAAGTCGATCCAAGCGGCGTTGAACCCATCGAGCATCTGCATCCTGGGTGCGGGATTTTTCATCCCTTGAGCGCGGAAGATCGACTCCCACTGATCACGAGCGACTACCTCCGACCGCACCGGGTGGCCAAGGGCCTTGGCGAATGCTGCAGCGAGGGCGTTCGGCGAGACGCGCTGCGCAGCCTCAAGCTCAACCACGCGGTTGGTTTCCCGCGGCTCCTGCAGAAGTTCGGCAACAGTGCGCCCGACATCATCCACCGAGACCATCGGCACGGGGCGGTCGAGTGGCTGCAGATAGCTCTGGATCAGGCCGCCCCGCGCCGCGGCAATGTCCCATGCAGCATTTTCCATGAACCAGGCGGGGCGCAGGAACGTGATCGGCATCGGCAAGCTGCCCAGATCATGTTCCATCCGACCGAGCACGTTCAGCAGGTTCGGTTGGGGCGCATCGGCGCCGATGCTTGATAACGCTATCGTTCTTGCAGGCTTCGCGCGGGCAAGAGCGTCACGTAAAGCATCGGTATATTGTTTGGCCTCCGGAAAGCCCGGGGCCGGATCGAAGATCGCAGGCAACATTGCGAACACGCCTTCGGCGCCCTCAAAGGCGGCGCTGAGGGCTCCCGCCTCGGAATAGTCCGCGACGGCGATATCACAACCGAGTTCGGCCCAAGGCGCAGCCTTAGCGCGGTCCCTGACTACGGCGCGCACAGTTTGGTGGGCGGCAAGCAGACTACGGGCGACCGCTGACCCGACTTGTCCAGTAATTCCGGTAACGGCGTACATGACTCACTCCTTCTGTTGATCCGCCTGGCACGTGGCGTGGACATCAATATCCCATCGTGGTATTCGTGATCCAATAGCGTTTGTGTGAATACAGTAATGACTAAAACGCAAGAATAAATGACCTTCAATAACAAGCTTTTATCAGGTGTTGGCGTGCTCATCGCGGTGGTGGAGGCCGGGACCATTGCGCGGGCCGCGGAAGCCCTCGCGAT
>JAXDQN010000341.1:0-2851 GCA_034667865.1 Gammaproteobacteria bacterium | reverse complement strand
GGCAGCGAAGGCGTCGCCGCATTCACCGGAATCAACTATCCGTTCTGAGGACTACCCTCGGCCGCGCCATCAGCCACATCATCAGCGCAGGCAGTCCAAACAAGACTTCCCGCATGCGTTTGGCCAGCGACAAGGCAATGACTGCCTCCGCTTCAATCCCCAGAACTTGACCTGCCAGAATCAATCCCGCTTCCTGAACGCCGAGGCCGGCCGGCACGAAGAAGATGAAGTGCCGGATCGCCTGAGTCGAGCTTTCCAACACCAACGCTGCCGGCCACCCGACCGGATGTCCGAGCCATCGAAGCGCCAGCCAAGTTTCGAGGCAACCCAGCATCAGCCCGCTGAATTGCCAGGCAAGTGCAATGGCCAGGGAGCGCCGCTGCACCAATATGCGGCGAATGGCGTCGTCCAATGGCGCGCCGCGCGCCTTCCAGCGCGACCCCGTGGCGCCGGCGGCGATGCGCCGCGCGAGGGTATCAATCGACTCAAACACCGACCCGTAACGAAGGATCAAGTACAAGGCGGCCAATGCCAAGATGGCAACGGTCAACGTCACTTTCATTCCCGCCGCCAGGCTGGTTGAACTCGTCAATTGCATCAGGCTGAAGGCCCCGAGACTCACGAACAGGAATTGCGCCATCAGATTGATCAATGTCTCCACGACTATGCTTGCAGCTGCAACATTCGGGTCGGTGCCGCGTTGCGTCAACATGCGAATGCCGGCCAGTTCGCCGCCGATATTGGCGACCGGCAGCAATCGATTGAAAGCCTCACGAACCGTGGCAATAAAGAACAGAGTTCCGATGCGATTGTGCGGCACCACGAGCACGTACCAGCCGACGACATCCAAGAACAGCGGCGCCGCGTGCAGCGGCACCAGCAGCAGCAGTTTCCAGCCGGCGTCCGCCAGCAGCTGCGCAGTGGCGCCAAATCCGGTGCGCGACATCAGATAAACCGCAATCAGCAGGCCTGCGGCGAACAGCACCCGAAGCAACCACCTCATATCAGTGCGGCGCCAGGCCTGAGGCAATCTCTGAATCCTCCCAGCCTCACGCCTGATGCGACGATGGCAGCGCGAACGCGGTCACTCAGCAACGCAGCCAACTCAGGTGAGGCAACGCCAGAGCCGGTGATTCTCGCCGGATGAAGATAGATTTCCGTCACTCCCGGCGGTAGCTTCGCCAAAATCTGCAGCAGTTTGTCTTCCTGCATGGCGCCGCTGGCGGCTATACCAAACAGGGAATCATTGTGCGGTACACCGGCGCGCCGCAATCTTCGACGCATCAGCGACGCCCACGGCCGCAGCGAGGCTGCCGCCACGCTCGCAGCGGGTCCTTGCCCCAGGGCGAACCACAGCGGTTCGATCGTGGCTCGGACCGGCGGGCAGTCATAGTCGCGCGCAACGCGCAGCGCTATCTCCAGAATCGTCGGATGCAAATGGAAGTGCTTATGTGCATTCACATGATCCAGACGCAAGCCGGTTCGCGCAAATGCCGCAAACTGCGCGCGAATTTCCGCTTCCAGCTGCCTGCGAACCCGGGGCAAAAGAAAATATCGCAGGCCATCGTAGGCCATGCGGTCCCCCATCCTGCCATCTCGGCCGGTGAGCGCCGGAATCTGCCGCGAATCCAGCGCGGGAATTCCGTCGGCAAGCACCAGATGCAGGCCGACGTGCAGGTTCGGCAAGCCGGCGGCGCGCCGGACAGCATCGCCGGCCGCCGGCGCGGCGACCATGAGACTGGCGGCCGTAAGCACGCCGTTGCGGGCCGCGCATTCGACGCCTTCATTGACGTCTTCATTCAGCCCAAAATCATCGGCCGTGATGATCAGATATTTTTGCATGCGCTGAAGCGCGCCAAAAAACCGCGGCTCCTAAGCTTGGCGTGCGTGCAGAAAGCGGAAGAACTCAACTCCTTCGCGCAATCGACGCTTGGTCATCTCCCAACTGGTGAGCATTTCGCCCACCAGTTCGGCGATCTTGCGCGGCCTGAAATAGAACCTTCGATAGAAGCGAGGCACGGCATCGAAGATCTGATCGGCCGCCAGATTCGGGTAGCTCAAGGGCGCCAGTTGCACGCCGCTGGTATTGACCAAGTTCAACCCTTCGTTGACGGCCAGCCAACCGTTGTCGATCGCCTGCCGGTAAAGTTCCGTGCCCGGGTAAGGCGCAGCCAATGATACTTGGATGGTGTGCGGATTGATGCCCAGTGCAAACTCGATGGTTTCATCGATGGTTTGCGGCGTCTCGCCGGGAAGCCCGAGAATGAATGTGCCGTGAATCGTGATTCCCAGCTTACGGCAGTCCTCCGTGAATCGGCGCGCGATGTCGGTACGCAATCCCTTGCGGATGTTGTGCAGGATCTGGTCATTGCCTGACTCGTAGCCGACCAGAAGTAGGCGCAGTCCATTCTCCTTCATGATGCGCAAGGTTTCGTAGGGTACGTTGGCCTTCGCGTTGCACGACCACGTCACACCGAGCGGTCCAAGTCCGCGGGCGATTTCCTCGGCACGCGGCCGAAAGTCGGTAAAGGTGTCGTCGTCAAAGAATATCTCTTTGACTTCAGGCATGTTTTCCTTGATCCAGCGCACCTCGCCTATCACGTTCGCGACGCTGCGAACCCGATAGCGGTGGCCGCCCACGGTTTGCGGCCACAGGCAGAAGGTGCACTTCGAACGGCAGCCGCGGCCGGTGTATAGCGAAACGTAAGGATGCCGTAGGTAGCCGATGAAATACTTCTGGATTTGCAGGTCGCGCTTGTACACCGGCGCCACCCATGGCAGCAGGTCCATGTTTTCGATGACCGGTCGCGGGCTGTTGTGCTGGATGATGCCCTGCTTGTTTCTGAAACTT
>JAXDQN010000340.1:0-3689 GCA_034667865.1 Gammaproteobacteria bacterium | reverse complement strand
GGATCATCAGGCGCGACCAGAGCGCCGGTCAGCGGGCCCATGACGCGGAGCTTTTCGCCGGCGCCGTCCCGCTCGGCGCGCAGATAAAGCCAATCCTGCGGGGCGAGCGCATCGCGCACGGCGGGGCTGCGCAGGCTGACGCCGAGAATGCCCCAGGAGGGGTCGTCGGCGAGCAGGGGGTCCGTATAGGACGCGAGATGGGCGCGGGCGAAAGCGCCGAGGCCGAGATGTACAATACCCGTCGTGAGACCGGCGGCCGCATAGACCGGCCGCGCCACCGTGTCCGGCAGCGAAGCGAGGGTTTGATGCGACAGCCGCGCGGCGCTCATAGCGGCAGCCCCTCGATGGATGCGAGGGCAGTCATGACGCCGCGCAATTCCGCCAGTCCGCGCATGCGGCCATACAGCGGATAGCCTGGATGGGTGGCGCGCTTGTCGTCGTCGAGCAACTGGTGGCCGTGGTCCGGCCGCAGCGGCAGACGCCAATGGGCATCACCGGCCTCCTTGCGCCGCTTCTGCTCGCGCAGCAGCGGCAGCATGACCTGCACCATGTCGACGTCGCCGCCGAGATGTTCGGCCTCGACGAAGGAGCCGTCGTCTTCCTTGGTGACGTTGCGCAGATGGACGAAATGTGTACGCGGCGCAAAACGCCGGGAAATGGCCGGCAGGTCATTTGATCGGCCGGCACCGAGCGAGCCGGTGCACAAGGTGATGCCATTGGCCGTGCTGTCGACCGCGGCGGTGATGAAGTCGAGGTCGTCGCTGGTCGACGCAATCCGTGGCAACCCAAACAGCGGGCGCGGCGGATCGTCGGGATGAATGCAGAGCCGGACGCCGGCTTCTTCCGCAGTCGGCGTCACTTCGATGAGAAACCGTTTCAGGTTGGCGCGCAGCGCGGCGTGATCGATGCCGGCGTAGCGCGCGAGCATCTTGCGCAATCCCGGCACGTCATAGCGATCATAGGCGCCGGGCAGGCCGGCCATGATGGTGGCGAGCAGGCGATCCTTGTCGGATTCGCTCGCCGCGTCGATCCAGGCGCGCGCTTTGGCGAGAACATCGGGCCGCTGCTCGCCTTCGGCGCCGGGGCGCTTGAGGATGAAACAATCGAACGCCGCATATTCATGCGCATTGAAGCGCAGCGCCGTGCCGCCATTCGGCAGCGGCGTGGCCAACTGGGTGCGGGTCCAGTCCAGCACCGGCATGAAATTGTAGCAGACGGTTGTGACGCCTTCGGCCGCGAGGTTGCGCAGCGACTGGCGATAATTGTCGAACAAGGCCGGCAGGTCGCCTTCGCCAAGCTTGATGGCTTCGGCAACGGGCAGGCTCTCGACTACGCTCCAGCGCAAGCCGCCGGCGGCATCAATGACGTTCTTGCGCCGGGCGATCTCGTCGCGGCTCCACACCACACCATAGGCGACGTGATGTAACGACGTCACGATGCCGGTCGCGCCGGTCTGGCGAATTTCCGCCAGCGACACTTTGTCCTCAGGACCGAACCAGCGCCACGTTTGTTCCATATCAGGCAATCCCCCGATCGAGCGCCGCCGGCTCCAGTTCAAAGAACCGGGCGTGCTCCTGCGCGATGCGTTCTACTGCGTCGAACACGGTGCGCAGATGGGCCTGCATCGCCTGTTCGGCGCCAGACGGGTCCCTGTCGCGGATGGCGCCGACGATATCGACGTGCTGGCGGTAGATCATCTTGGGCCAGCCTTTATCGGCCAGCGATAAGTGGCGCACGCGATCAAGCTGCGCCTTGACCGAAGCGATGAGGTCCCAGGCATGCGGATGACCGGCGATCTCGAGGATCATCGTATGCATCTGCTCATCGAACCGGAAAAAGGCGGCCTGATCGTTTTTTTCCAGGGCATTCTTCTGGTGCGAGACCTGTTGACGCAAGGCCGCAACCTGCAGCCGCGTCGCGCGCTCGGTGGCAAATCGCACGGCGCGGCATTCGATGGCCTCGCGCACGAACTGACTGCTGGTGACTGAAGAAAGCTTGATCGGTGCAACGAAAGTGCCGACCTGAGGCACGATTGCAAGCAGGCCTTCCTTGGCCAGCCGTTGAATGACTTCGCGCACAGGCGTGCGGCTGATGCCGTGTTGCTCGGCAAGCCGCGTCTCGGAAAGCGCTTCGCCTGGCAGCATACGCCCGCACAGGATGTCATCGCGCAAACGATCGAACAGCCGGCCGCCGCGCAGACGCGCGGGTTCCATCGGCGGAATGGGAGTCTGTGGTCGCTTGCTTAAAGCCATGGCGGACGTTGTACACTTGTATACAAGAGCGGGCAAACGGATTCTCAGCCTTAAAAGCAGTTGATTATGGTGCGCGGCACAAGACCAGCAGCCCGCAGCCTCTCAATAGCTACCGCTTTCCAGGCTGCATAAACCTTATCTGCAACGGCCTCGGACTTCTGATGACATCCAAAGAGTTCGGCAATTTCGGGTGCCTGGCAGCTTCTGCCTTAGACCCCTATGCCAATATTTGCTATTGGCAGCCGCCGTCACAAACAAGCGCGGCGGCTTCCGTTGTCGAGTTAAAAGCGGACAAGTGCGCGAACACGATCAGGTGTGGCGCAGCAGATACCTGATCAACAGGGCCATAGCGGCCCCGCCAATGGCTGCGGGGATATATGCCTCGTTGCCGCTGATGAACCATTTGCCCATGTGAAAATTCAGACCGAAGTATATGAGAGGTAATCCCACCCCCAGCGCCGAACGACGCAATGACCAAATTTGACATTGTGCATTATCCCTGGCTGCCGGCGTCGCCTCGTTTGCCGGCCTCTTTCGTTGTTTCAGCCGCGTGACGGCTTACCTCAAACTCGTCGCCACGATCATGTGGCTGCCGTCGATCCTATGGAAGCAGGCCGACTGACCGGGATGGATTGGATGGCATTTCCAGTCCGAGATTTGGTTACTGGCGACCTGAAGTCCGCGTTTTGCGTTGGCCTTCACCGTGGTGACGGTCATGCCGAGCATCGCGGTCAAGACCACGAGAATGAATGCTGTGTGCAGATGCGTCCAGACAATCCTGTCCATCGCCGTTCTCCCTGTTCGATGAGGGAAGGTTAGGCGGCATTCAGGATGATCTCCGTGACGTGGATCACGGGTGCGATGTCCGCTGCAGGGGGGCAAGAGCGGGCGAGGGCATTGGCGGCCCCGATAACTATCCGAATCTCACGGCAATCTTGCGTGAAGGCCGAAAAGCCGCAACTATCCGAACCAGTTCGGATGTTGTCCCGGGAATCCCAGCCACATGCAGTTTGATGACGTTATCCTCGGTCGCCGGAGCATCCGCGGTTACAAACCCGATCCGGTACCGAGGGCGCTGATTGAGGAAATCATCGGTCTGGCAATGCGCGCGCCGTCGTCGATGAACACCCAGCCCTGGAATTTTTACGTCATCACTGGTGAGCCGCTGAATAAAATCCGCGCCGGCAACACCGAGCGGATGGTGGCAGGCGTACCGCAGTCGCGCGAGTTTCGCACCGGGCAGCCTTTTGCAGGTCCGCATCGCGACAGGCAGGTTGGCGTCGCCAAGCAATTGTTCTCCGCCATGGGGATCGCGCGCGATGACAAGGAGATGCGCCAGGACTGGGTCCTGCGCGGCTTCCGTCAATTCGACGCGCCGGTATGCGTGATCGTGACCTATGACCGCGCGCTGGACGGCAGCGACGATACGCCGTTCGA
>JAXDQN010000339.1:0-15833 GCA_034667865.1 Gammaproteobacteria bacterium | reverse complement strand
ATCTGCAGGTGACGATGACTGGGCCGGCGTCCATCTTGCAGGGCGCATCCGTCACTTATAACGTGACTATGACGAACGATGGCAATTACGCGATCGGCGCCGGGGACGCGCCCACGGTGGTGGACAGTGTGCCCGCGCCGATCACAAACGCCACCTGGACGTGCGTGGGTGCCAATGGGGCGACCTGCGAGGCGTCGGGAACCGGAAACATCAACACGTCGAACGTCACCCTGCCGGTCAATGCGTCGGTCACGTATTCAATCACCGGGACGCTGGATCCAACCGCAACCTGCGGTTCAACCGTGGCCAATACGGCACACGCGGATTTCGGCAGTTCCGCCAGCTTTCTGGATCCGGATGAGACCAACAATTCCGCGACCGTCAATTCCACGGTGACATGCGATGTCACGCTGGTGGCGAATCCCGCATCGCTGGTGTTCGCGCCGCAGACCGTTAGTGTCGCCAGCGCTTCGCAGGTGGTGACGTTGACCGAGGGGACCAACAGCGCGGCCATCAGCAGCATCGTGGCGAGCGGGGACTACTCCCAGACAAATAATTGTCCGGCGACTCTGTCAGCGTTACAGACCTGCACTATCAATGTGGTCTTTACGCCCAGTGCCGAGGGCAGTCGCAGCGGCGCCCTGACCATCCTGAGCAACGCCGCGGCCTCGCCGACGATCACTTCGGTGGTTACGTTGTCCGGCACCGGCATCAATGCGGCGCCCAGCGCCTTCAGCTTCACGCCACTCAATAACGTGATCCCGTCGAGTGTGCAGGTTTCCAACGCCATCACCGTCGCGAACACCAACGTGCCCTCGCTGATCAGCGTGAGCAGCGGTGCGCAGTACAGCATCAACGGCGGCGCCTTCACCTCTGTGGCCGGCGTGGTTTCACCGGGCGCGCAGGTGCAGGTGCAGCTGATGGCGGCGTCCGGCTTCAGCACGGCGGACTCCGCGGTGCTCACCATCGGTGGCGTCAGTTCCACCTTTACAGTGACGACAGGCGCCCAGCCGGTTCTCCAAGGCGGATTCGCGCCGGTCACGGGTGTGGCTCCGTCAAGTGTTCAGGTTTCCAACCCCATCACTGTCACAGGAATCACAGCGCCTACGCAGGTCAGCATCGCCGGTGGGGCGCAGTACAGCATCAACGGTGCTGCGTTTACGTCGGATCCAGGGGTTGTTCAGGCGGGCGATCAGCTCACGGTGCAGGTGACCGCGCCGTCCACTTACAACACAACCGCCTCTGCGGTGCTGAACATCGGCGGCGTCAGTTCCACATTCACGGTGACGACAGGAGCCCAGCCGGTTCTGCAGGGCGGATTCACGCCGGTCACCGGTGCGGCTCCGTCAACTGTCCAGATCTCCAATCCCATTACTGTCACGGGGATTACCGCTCCCGCTCAGATCAGCATCAGCAGTGGGGCGCAGTACAGCATCAACGGCGGAGCGTTCACGTCGGATCCCGGTGTTGTGCAACCGGGTGACCAGCTCAGAGTGCAATTGCCCGCGACGTCGAGCTACGGCACGGCGGACTCCGCGACACTGACCATCGGTGGCGTCAGTTCCACGTTCACGGTGACGACGGGTGCCCAGCCGGTTCTGCAAGGCGGGTTCACTGCCGCCACCGATGCGGCTCCGTCAAGTATCCTGATCTCCAATTCCGTTACCGTCACGGGGATCACTGCTCCCGCTCAGATCACCATCGGCGGCGGAGCGCAGTACAGCATTAACGGCGGTGCGTTCACGTCGGCTCCCGGCATCGTTCAGCCGGGTGACCGGGTCACAGTTCAGGTGATCGCGCCTTCTGCCTACAGCACGACTACATCCGCTGTGCTGACCGTCAATGGTGTCAGTGCCACGTTTGTTGTGACGACGGGGGCGCAGTTGCAGAACGTCGTGGTAACGGCGCGCGGCGGTGGCTCACTCAGTGGTGGCACGCTACTGGTGCTGGCGCTCCTCGCCCTGACGAGATTCGGAGGCCGGCGGCGCGCAAGGCTGGGCGTGCCCCTCGTGCTTGCGTTCCTTGGCGCCGTTTGCGCTGCTCCAGTTCGTGCCGCAGACGATGGCAACTGGCTATCGAACGTCTATGGCGGAGTGCGCCTGGGCGGTTCCAGCAGCAGCATGACGGCCGAGAAGCTCAGCAACGGCTTACGGGCCGATGGCTATCAGGTCACCGCCGCGAACGCCGAGCGGACCAGCTTCAGCGGTACGCTGTACGCCGGATACGAACTGCCCAAAGGTTTCAGCTTGGAGTTTGCTTGGTCCTATGTGGGGCGTACGCGTGCGGCCCTGGAAGGCGTTGCGCCTCCAAATCTGAACCAGTTGCTCGCCGACGCCGCGCACATTGTGCGCGGTAGCGGCGACATCGTGGCATTGGAAGCGCGCTACCGCTGGACTCTGGCGCCGCAGATTGCCGTGGACTTTCGTGCGGGTCCTTATCTGTGGATAACGAAAACGGACGTCTACGTCAATGGCGCCGATGTTCTGAGTCGTACCGATAACGGCCCGGGTTACACGCTGGGCGTCGGCCCGCGGTATGCCCTGGGACAGCACTTTGGAATCGGAGTCGGCGCCGATTATTTTCGTTCCACGACCGAGAATCATTTTCTGCAGCTGAGTGCGACGCTCGACTATCATTTCAGATAAGGCGCCTTGTCATAGTCACGTCAGTGCATGTACGGCGCGGCTTCGACATCGTGCGCTTCTTGATTGCGTTTCTGCGCGCGCAGTGCGTCCGCGAGCAAATGGCCCGACTGCGCCTGCGCTGCGCGATCGCCGCTGGAGAGGGCCAGGGCTTTTCGGGCCGAGCTCTCGGCTTGGCGCGGGTCGTTTTCTGTGAGCCGGAGCTTGCCGCGCTCGACCCATAACAGCGGATTGTTCGGCTCGATCCGCAGGGCGCGGTCCAGCGTCGCGGACGCGCCATCAAGGTCGCCATGTGCCATGAGGCCGTGTGCCTGCGTGACAAGCGAACTGGTCGCCGGCGACAGATGATTCTCCCGGGGAGGCGGCGGTCGCGGCGCCGGCGCGGGGATAGGCGTCGTGGCTGGTGGAGGTGCCGGCTGCCCAATGTTCGGTGGCTCGTTGGGAGAGGTTCGAAGCGAAGGTCCTGGGCAGCCCGCGAGCAGGGCTGCGGCGCCGAGCACCGCGATCCCGTAAATCAGTGAAGAACTTTGTCGATCCATGACTTGATCTTGTCACTTACCTTGCCGGGAGGCGAGGGTGATTGCGAACATTGCGGGCGGGGCGGAAGTCGGGTGCCCTTCGGTACCGCGATGAGTACGGCATCGGCACTGCATTCTGCCGTCGTTTCCAATCCGTCGCGGAAATCGATCCAACGGTCCTCGACCATCTCGGGCGGCACCGGTTCGTAGCTCGCCGATTTCAGCTTACCCATGATATCCGCCCAGATGGGCACCGCGCCCGCCGCGCCCGTCAGGCCGGTGGCATGATTGTCGTCATAGCCGACCCATACCACGGACAAATAGCTGCCGGTGAATCCCGCGAACCAACTATCGTGCGTGTCGGAGGAAGTGCCCGTCTTGCCGGCGATCACGGTGTCGCGCGGCAGGTGCGCGCCCGCCGCTCGCGCAGTGCCGTGGGAGGTCACCAGCATCAGCATTCGATCGATCTGATAGACCGCGGCCGGAGCTGCTGCGGCTTCGACTTGAACCTTGAAACTCTTGAGCGGTTTGCCTTGTTCGTCCAACACTGCGTGCACGGAACGCAATCGGGCGCGAAATCCGCCGTTGGCCAGTGCGGTGTAAACCTGCACCACCTCGAGCGGGGTCATTTCGACCGTACCGAGCAGCAGTGAAGGATTCAGCGCCGGTGCCTTTTCCAGTCCCAGGCGCTGCAAGGTATCCACGACCTTCGGCAGTCCTAGGTCGAGCCCGAGCCGAATCGTCGCGACATTCATCGACTCAGCCAGGGCCCGTGCCATCGGCACCTGGCCGTAGAACTCATGCTCGAAGTTCTGCGGCGCCCACACGCTGCCATCCCCCAACTTCAATTCCAGCGGTGCATCTTCGATCAAAGTCGCCGCGTTGTAGCGGCCGGATTCGATGGCGGTCAAGTACACCGCCGGTTTGACCAGCGATCCGATCGGTCGGCGCGCATCCAGAGCGCGGTTGAAGCCATCGGTGCCGAAATCGCGGCCGCCGACGACGGCCACGACATCGCCGCTGTTGGGTTCCGCGACGATCACCGCGCCGTCCAGGTGCGATCCGCGCGACCGGCTCGCTGCATCGAGGCGCGCCAGATTGGTTTTCAGGGACTGTTCCGCGGCGGTTTGCGCGCGCGGATCGAGGCTGGTGTAGACCGCGAGACCCGCCGCAGCGAGATCCGCCTCGGCATAGTCGCGCTTCAGGTGGCGGCGAACCAGATCGAGAAAGGCGGGGACGTAACTTCCGCCCGGCGCCCGCAGACCTAACGGGCTCGCCGTCGCTGTCTTGGCGAGTGCCGCATCGATCAAGTGCGCCTCAGCCAGTTGCTGCAGCACCAAATTGCGCCGGGCGAGTGCGCGATCGCCGTGCTTGCGCGGATCGTAGTACGAGGGCCCTTTGACCAGTCCGATGAGCAGGGCCATTTCACCTGGGTTGAGTTCGCCCAAGGGTTTGGCAAAGTAGTACTCGCTGCCGAGGCCGAAGCCGTGGATCGCGCGCTGACCATCCTGTCCGAGATAAACTTCGTTGAGATAGGCGACCAGGATCTCTTCCTTGGAGAAATGCGCTTCCAGGCGCATCGCCATCACCGCCTCGGTCAGCTTGCGGACAAAGGTCTGCTCGTCCGACAGGAAGTAGTTTTTGACCAACTGTTGGGTGAGCGTGCTGCCGCCTTGCACCACCCGTCGCGCGCGGATATTGGTCCACATGGCGCGCATCACACCGCGTGGATCGACACCATGGTGTTCATCGAAGCGCCGATCCTCGATCAATTTGATTCCCGCGCGCAGCAGCGGCGGCACATCGGCCGGTGCGAGCAGCAGCCGATCCTCACCGTGAATCGGCGACACGCTGCCGATCACCGGTGGGTCGAGGCGAAACACCGGCAGGTCGGTGCCATCGGCCTGCTTCATGGACGCGATCGTGTTATTACCCACTCGAATCGACAACAGTTGCGGCAGTCGCAATTCATCGATGAAGCGCGCGCGGCGAGTATGGATGTCGAATGCCGCGCCGCTGCGCCGATACAGGCCGGTGCCCGATGCGGGATCGCCGCTTTGATAGTGCAGGCGGCGCAGTTCCTGCTCCAAGTCGTCCGCCGTCACCGGCGCACCCACATACAGCTCGAGTGGCGCCGCAAAGACTCGCGCCGGCACCGACCAATGCCGGCCTTGAAATTGCCGCTGCACCTCACGGTCCAGATGCACGACCCACAGTGCTGCGATGGCGATCGCCACGACAATAGCGCCGGCAAAAAATGCCGCAATGCGCAGAGGACGGTGCTTGGAGCGCGCCACGTGTTGTCGAAGGGCGCGGCTACTGCGCCGAAACCGGCTCGGATACGGCGAACTGTTTTCGGTAGCCCGTGACCTTCACGACGTACTGGCGGGTTTCATCCAAGGGCAGATTGGTGCGCAGATTCTCGAACAACGCGGGTGGTTCGAGTGAGTTGATGGAGTTCATCGCGGTGGCTCGATCGCGGCTGAAGGTGCGTGTCACATTGCCGCCACCGGTGTTGTAAGCCGCGATGACGCAGTAGTCGCGCGACTCCTGATTGGTAATGGTGCGAAATTCGCTGTTGCTCAAGACCGAAAGGTACGCTGCGCCGAGTTCAATATTGTGGTCGGGATCGTACAGATAATCGGCGCTCGGCGTCTGATCGATACCCTGTGCACGTTTATACGCAGCGCGGCCGCCGCTGGTCGGGACCAATTGCATCAGCCCGTAAGCAGGTGCGGAACTCACGGCGAAGGGATTGAAATTGCTTTCCGTGCGCATGATGGCGAGCACCAGGCTCGGGCTCACGTGATATTGCGCGGCATACTTGTCGACGGTGGCGCGATAACGATCGGCGCCCTTGACTTCGAAGTTCCGGACCATGAGAACTTTGACGAAGCGCGTGGTCTTGCCGCCCTGGGCGGCCTGGTTGGCCTTGGTCTGCACCTTTTGCGCCATCAAATAGTCGGCGAAATGTTCGGCCTGCTCGCGCGTGCGAATCGGCTTGCCCTGGTTGTCGACGACCAGCCCATATAAATAAGGGCGACGATTGGCTTCGATGGTCACATCCTTGTCGCTGAACAGATCGACCGCGGCCGGATCGTTCGAGGTGAGCAACGCGGCGATGATGGCGGCCCGCAAGCTGGCGTCCGGATTCTTGTCATCCACCGTCTCGACGGTGAAGAACCCATGATCGAAGTCCGTCACCACCCGGCTGTTGTAGCCCTGGGTGTACTTCACATAGACGGTCTTGTTGGCCACCTTGGCGTCGTTCTGGCCCCAGCGCTTTTGCACATTGGTCTTGAGTACCGCGTAGGCCGCTTCGAACTTGCTGTGCAGCGTGGAGAGATTCGCCTCCATGTCCTTGGTGTCGGAGGCAAGAGCTGTGGTCAGCTCCTTCTGGTCAACGGATCCGCCGTTGGCCACGCGTTGAATATTCGTGCCGACGACTTTGCTGGTCGCGCAACTGGCAACGAGCCCGGCGACGAGCAAGGTTGCCAGTGGCTTCGGATACCTGGGGAATGGCAATAGAGTCAGATCCTGCGCGTTATGTTGCTTGGTTAAGGGGCGCGACTGGATGGAATGATGGCCGGTGACGCGTCGCGCCGCAATCCCTAAGCTAGTCCGGCAATCGCTGCCCCTTGGTCTCAGCGGCGAAAGGAATGATCAAAAGACCCAAAATGAACGCTGCGGCGGTGGTGGCCACTGGAACACCTAAGCTGCCGTAACTGTGAATCATCGACCCCAGCATGAAATTCACGCCGGCCCCGATTAGGCGACCGAAGGAGGTCGTGAAGGCGAAGGCGGTGGCGCGCACGCTGGTCCCGTATTGCTCGGGTAGCCAGAGGCTGAACACCGCAAAGTTGCCGCCGAAGAAGCCGAGGAAAAATAGCAGCACGATGAAAGTCGGCAGGCCGTTGGGCTGATAGAAGGCCCAGCCGAAGCTCAGCCAGATGCACACGGCCATGCCGAAGAAATAAATGCCCAGTGTCGAGCGCCGTCCTAAGCGTTCGGCCAGATACGGCACCAGCAGACAGCCCAGTATCGTGCCGATGGAGAGCAACCCGGTGGCCAGCGACGCGGTGCGCACGGCCGCGGGCTGATCCATCCCCTGCTTCTTGGCGAGCGCAATGACGGCGGTAGGTTCATACACTGCGCCGGCCCACAAACCGATGATCGCCACTGTCAGCATGGCGGTATTGACCAGCGTTCGGCGGCGGTTGCGGGCATTGAATATCTGCGCCAGAGGACTGGCCGCTTTGGTGGCCGCCTTGCTGGCCGCAGCGACCGCTTTCTGCGCCCAACGCTCCGGCTCTTTGACCTTGAAGACGATGTACAGGGACAGGATTGCCGGCGTCAGCCCGCACAGAAACATGGCGCGCCATCCGAAATGCGCGCCCACCGTGAAATTCAAAGCGGCGGCGAGGAAGAATCCCGCGTAGTAGCCGGTTTGCAGATAGCCTGCGCCCATCTTGCGGCGATCCTCCGGCCACGCTTCCGCCACATAGGTTCCCGCCAGCGCCCACTCCCCGCCGATGCCGATGCCGGCCAACAAGCGGAACAAACCCAGCTCCCAGACATTTTGCGAGATGGCGGCGAGACCCGTGAACACGGCATACATCAACACCGAAGCCGCGAGGGTTCGCGTGCGCCCGAAGCGATCGGCGATGGGGCCCCAAATAAATGCCAGTCCCCAGCCGATCAGGAATAGGGCGAACAGCACCGATCCGGCGAAAGCGACGTCGGCCGGTGCGGCGGCCATACCGGACTTCGGCAACAATTCGGTCAGCGCCGGACTCAAGACCAAGGCATATATAAAGGAGTCCATGCCGTCCAAGGTCCAGCCGGTCCAAGCCGCCCAAAAGCCGGTAATTTGGGCGCGCGAGAGTTTAGTTTTGGCCATCGATCCCCCGAATCTCATTGCGATAATTCGTATATTGTATACAATATGAACATGGCTAATTCAAGCTATCGTTTCGGCAACCCCTTGCTTGGCCGGCAGAGTTCCCCTGAATTGATCGCTGAATCTTTGCGCCAGGCGATCATCGAGGGGGACTTAAGTCCGGGCGAATCGCTGCGCCAGGAGAATCTCGCCAAGCATTTTGCGGTCAGCCGCATTCCGGTGCGCGAAGCATTGCGGCGCCTCGAGAGCGAGGGCTGGATTGAACTGCAACGCCACCGCGGCGCTCGCGTCATGCCCTTGAGCGGCGAGGAAGTGAACGAGATCTACGAGATTCGCGCGGCGCTCGAAGTCATGGCTTTGCAGCTGGCTGCGCCGCGACACACCGCGCGCACCTTGAAGCAGGCGGCTGCAGTTTTGCGGCTCTCGCACAGCGCCAAGGATGTGTCGCTGTACGCGCAGTACAACCGAGAATTTCATATGGCGTTGTACGCTCCTGCGCAGCGCCCGCGTCTGCTGGCCAGCATCGACTCGCTGCACAGCCAGGGCGAGCGCTACCTGCGGCTGAAACTTGGCATGCCGTCGCACAAGCAGCAGTCGGACGAGGACCACCAGCAGATTTTCGACGCGGTGAGCAGCGGCGCCATCGACCGGGCGGTGCAGATTCTGCAGCCGCATTTGCTGCAGACCGGCGAACTGTTGGCCGGCTATGTGAGCCTGCATCTTGCGGAGCGTGCCGTCGTCGCGAAGCGCGGCGCCGCCAGTGGTGCCGGCGCATGAGCGTGAATCAGCCTGCCGCCGCCGTCCGTTCCTGGACCCAATTGCCCGAGGCCAAAGGCCGCCGCATGGCAAAGATGGGTGCCATCGCGAAGGGCAAGCGCATCGAGCCGTCGGCCATCGTCGAGGCGCTGCAGATTCTGATTCACGCCGGCGATCGCGTCGCGCTCGAAGGCGACAATCAGAAGCAGGCCGACTTCTTGTCGCGCTCCTTGGTGCAGGCCGATCCAAAGGTGCTGCACGACCTGCATTTGTTGATCTCCACCATCAGCCGCCCCGAACACCTCACGCTGTTCGAGCGCGGCATCGCGCGCAAGCTGGATTTCTCCTTTGCCGGCCCGCAAAGTCTGCGCGTGGCGCAATTGCTCGAAGACGGCAAGCTCGAGATCGGCGCGATCTACACTTACGTTGAGTTGTATGCGCGCATGTTCTTGGATCTAACCCCGCAGGTCGCGCTGGTGTGTGCGGAGAAGGCCGATGCCCAGGGGAATCTGTACACCGGCGCCAACACTGAGGACACGCCCACCATCGTCGAGGCCACGGCGTTTCGCCATGGCATTGTCATCGCGCAGGTCGATGAGATAGTCGACGAACTGCCGCGCGTCGACATCCCGGGGTCCTGGGTCGATTTCTTCGTCGTCGCCGACAGCCCGTTTGCGGTCGAGCCGCTGTTCACGCGCGATCCGCGCCACATCACCGAGCTGCAGGTGTTGATGGGAATGATGGTGATTCGCGGCATTTACGAACGCCATGGCGTCACCTCGCTGAATCACGGCATCGGCTTCGATACGGCGGCGATTGAGCTGCTGCTGCCGACTTACGGCGAATCCTTGGGATTGAAGGGAAAAATCTGCCGCAACTGGGCGCTCAACCCGCATCCAACGCTCATTCCTGCGATCGAAAGCGGCTGGGTGAGCAGCGTGCATAGCTTTGGCAGCGAGGTCGGCATGGAGGATTACATTCGGGCCCGCCCCGATGTCTTCTTCGTGGGACACGACGGCAGTCTGCGATCCAATCGGGTGCTGTGCCAGCTGGCCGGACAGTACGGGGTCGATTTGTTTATCGGCTCAACCTTGCAGATGGATAGGGATGCAAATTCCTCCACGGTGACCTTGGGCCGCCTCGCCGGCTTTGGCGGCGCGCCGAATATGGGCCATGATCCGCACGGTCGTCGCCACAGTACGCCGCCGTGGCTCAGCCTGATCACCGCGGATGCGCCGGTGGTGCGCGGACGCAAGCTGGTGGTGCAGCTGGTCGAGACTTTCAAGAAGGGCGGAACACCGAGCATCGTCGAGACCTTGGACGCGGTCGAGGTGGGCCGTCACAGCGGCATGCCGATCGCGCCGGTCATGATCTACGGCGATGACGTGAGCCACGTGGTCACCGAGGAAGGCATCGCGTATCTGTATAAAACCGGGGACGCCGAGGATCGCCGCGCCGCCGTTGCCGCAATCGCCGGAGCGACGCCGGTGGGCCTGGCGGCAAAGCCCGCACGCAGTAAATCGCTGCGCGAGAGGGGCATCATTGCCTATCCCGAGGATTTGGGAGTCTCGCCGCTGGCGGCGCAGCGCTCGCTGTTGGCCGCGCGCAGCATCGACGATCTGGTGGCTTGGTCGGGCGGCCTGTATCGGCCCCCGGATCGGTTTCGAAGTTGGTGATGCGGCAAGCGACTCCCACTATCGCAACGAGCCGTGGCTTCCAAACAGCCGCTGTCACACGTCTCGTCGCCAACCGCCATCGACGCGCTGCTGAACTGGCCGATCTTGCCGTCGACGCGCTCATCACCGAAGCCTTGCTGACGCCCAAGCCCGCGCTGGTGGACGGGCGCGGATCGGGGGCGCATCAGGATTTGAATTTGCACACCATGCTGCGTTCCGCGCGCGCGCTGCGCGAGGGCTTCTACGGCATGGCGCGCCTTGCAACGGGGCGGGAGGCGAGCCTGGATTTGCGGGAGCAATTGGCTCGAACCGGTCGTGCCGCCGAACGCCGCATGTTGCTGGCCACGGGGGGCGCGAATGCGCATCGCGGTGCGATCTGGGTCCTCGGGCTGCTGGTGGCCGCGAAGGCGATGAGCGCGCCGCATGCCGAGGCCGCAGAGATTGCCGCAGTGGCGGCGCGGATCGCTGCGCTGCGCGATCGGGGTGCACCCGCGGGCGAATCGCACGGTTCGCGCGTGTGCCGCACATTTGGCGTGCGCGGCGCGCGCGGCGAGGCGGCGGCTGGATTTCCGCACGTGATTCGGGTGGGATTGCCGGCGCTCCACGCTGCGCGATTGCGTGGCGCCGACGAGACTTGCGCGCGGCTCGACACCTTGATGGCGATCATGAGTTCCTTGGATGACACCTGCCTGCTGCATCGAGGCGGTCGCGCGGCGCTCGACACCGCGCAACAGGGCGCGCGCGCCGTGCGCGACGCCGGCGGCGCTGCAAGTGTGGAAGGCCGGCGCCGGCTACTGGAGCTGGATGCGCAACTGCTGGCGATGAACGCATCGCCCGGCGGCTGCGCCGATTTGTTGGCGGCATGTATTTTCCTGGACGGGTGACACATGGAAACAATTGAACTCGACTATCCGGCGATTGAGCGCGTGGCGTGCCGCGCCCATGTGGGTGTCGTGGGATCCGGCGATCTGGAAGTGCTGCTGGAGCCCTCGCCCGATTCGCGCGCGTATGTGCTGATCAACACCAGTGTCGATGGCTTCGGTGCGGCATGGCGCAACGTGCTCGACCGGTTCTTCGCCCGCTACCAAGGTGCTGCCTCGATCGAGATCAATGATTTTGGCGCGACACCCGGCACGGTCATGCTGCGACTGGAGCAGGCCGCCGAGGCATCGCGCCTGGCGCCGTCGCCCACATGAGCGTGCGCGGCCATGCAGCGACCGCTGCGCCTGACTACGGCCAATTTCTCAAGCGCCGTAGTTTCATTGAAATGCATGCCCGCGAGCGGGCGGCGGCGCTGCTCGATGCCGGCAGCGCGCGCGAGCTCCTAGGTCCGTTCGATCGCATCAAGTCGCCATGGCTGCCCCTGCAGGGCATCGTGGCGCAGGCAGATGATGGCGTGGTGCTGATGCGCGGCACGCTGGACGGCAAACCGGCGATGGTTGCGGCCATCGAAAGTGCCTATCAGGGCGGCAGCATGGGCGAGGTCTCCGGCGCGAAAATCGCTGCGGCTCTGGAACTCGTGTGCCGCGAATGCAGTGAGGGGCGCCCGGTTCTGCCGCTGTTGTTGTTCGAGACCGGCGGCGTGCGCTTGCAAGAAGCCAATCTCGGACTGGCCGCGATCGCGGAAATTCACGCCGCCATCGTCGCCGTGCGGCGCCATGTTCCCGTGGTCGGTGTGATTGCCGGCATGGTCGGGTGCTTTGGCGGCATGTCGCTCGCCGCGGCGCTGTGCAGCCACCTCATCATGACGCCGCAAGCGCGGTTGGGGATGAATGGTCCGGAAGTCATCGAACAAGAAGCGGGCATCGATGAATTGGACGCGTCCGATCGCGGGCTCATTTGGAGCTTGATCGGCGGCACCAAGCGTCATGCCGCCGGGCTGTGCGATGAGTTGGTGGAGGACGATGTGGAGGCCATGGCGGCGGCGGTGCGCACGGCATTCTTTGCCACGCAGCCTGCGCCTGCGCGAACCACCCAGGTGCAACGGTTCATCGAGAGACTGCGCAATGTCGACATGGCGGACTCTGCGAGCGGCGCGTCATCGCGCGCCTCCAGCACCATGCTGTCGCGACGCGGGCTGACCTGGTTCGATGCGTTGACCGGCGGCCAAGGCGGCATCGACAGCGGCATGCGTAGCATCAAGGTCGCGGATGCGCCGCTCGGCAGCGAGATCGCGCGCTACATTGCGGTCGTGCCCGACGCACTCAATCGCTTCCCGCGCGCGCGCGGCGGTGAAGTGGGATTGGACGAAGGCTGGGCGCTGGCACAGCAGGTGCGGGAAGCGAAAGGCCCCATCGTCGCCATCGTCGATGTCACCAGTCAGGCCTATGGACGGCGCGAGGAGCTGCTGGGCATTCATCTGGCGTGCGCCGCGGCTGTCGATGCCTATGCCTCGGCACGGCTCGCAGGTCAGCCCATCGTCGCATTGCTGGTGGGCAAAGCGATGTCCGGCGCTTTTCTGGCGCATGGCTATCAAGCCAATCGAATCATCGCGCTCGATTCTCCCGACGTGATGGTGCATGCCATGGGCAAACAGGCTGCGGCGCGCGTCACTCGCAGTAGCGTGCAGGCGATGGAAAAACTCGGGGAGAAGATCCCGCCGATGGCGTATGACATCCATTCGTTCGCCAAACTGGGATTGCTGCACCGCCTGATCGAGGGTGTCGCCGGCGACGCGCCGCAACCGCCCGACATCGAGCGGGTGCGCGCGGAACTGGTGAGTGCCGTGGCGGATGCGCGCGCCGGCAGCCCGGATCTGTCGACACGCCTCGCCTCGCGCGAGGCGCAGACTACGCGCGCGGCGTCGCTGGAAGTACGGCGACGCCTGGCGGAACAGTGGTGACGGAAGCGCCGGCTGTCCACTCGCTGTTGCGCATCACGACGCCCGCGGCGCTCTCGTGGGATGACAGTTCCAGCGACGGCAGGCCGCCCGACTGGACGGCCTCGGCGCTGCAACGCCTGCCTTTTGTGGTGGTGCGACGCAACCCGCCGCGGGCAGGGTCGATAGCGGTGGGAGTCCGCGGAATATTCCGCTCGCAACGCGCGCCGGCATGGCTGCCTTCGACGGCAGTACAAGCCTGTGTGACGCCCCGAATGCTGGCTCGGCAATGCGGCTGGTGCCGCGCCGATTATTCAAAGTCTCCCGCCGTGGCTGTGCTCAATCAGGTCGAGATGATACTAACTGCCCAAGGGTTCGCGGGATCTTGGGGTCCAGGCGGCAGCGTCGGCGCTGAACTGGCGAGCGGCGTCAAGTGCGCCAGCCCGACCAGCGATCTGGATCTGGTGCTGTACGCCGATTCAGTCTTGGAGAAGCGCGCGGCGCAAGCCTTGCATGCGGAACTCTCGGCGTTGCCGGTGCGCGTCGATGTGTTGCTGGAGGTGCCGCAGGGCGGCGTTGCGCTGGCGGATTTTGTGAGCGATGCCGACAGGCTGTTGATGCGCACGGCGCAGGGACCGCGTCTGGTGCGCGATCCATGGAACGTTCACGCGCAGGCGTCGCTTCACGCGCCGGCGTCGCTTCACGCACCGGCGCCGCTTGCGGAAATGTCAGCCTGTCCGGCGTGAGCGTCGCCTATCTGTTTCCGGGCCAAGGCGCCCAGATTCCGGGATTCCTCAAGCGCCTGCCGCAGCATCCCGGCATCGCCGACACGCTGCGCGAAGCGCGCGGCGTCCTCAACATGGATATCGACGCGTTGGATGGGATCGAGGCACTGCACTCGACCGTGAATGTGCAGCTGGGATTATTGATCGGCGGTGTCGCGGTGACGCGCGCGCTGGCGCTGGAAGGTATGTCCGCCGATGCCGCGGCCGGTCTGTCGGTGGGCGCTTTCGGCGCCGCCGTGGCCTGCGGCTCGTTGAGTTTTGCCGATGCCTTGAGCCTGGTGAAGCTGCGCGCCGAGTCCATGCAAGACTTGTATCCCCGGGGTTTTGGCATGGCGGCCATCACCGGTCTCGATGAACGGCGCATCGGCGCGATCTTGAGCCAAGTGGGAGGCGCAGCTGCCCAGGTGTTCATCGCCAACATCAATGCGCCGACGCAGGTGGTGATCGCGGGCGCCGATGCAGCCTTGGAGGCCGCGCTGCAGCTTGCGCGCGAGTCCGGGGCGCGCCACGTGCAGCGCATGATGGTGAGCGTACCTTCGCACAGCCCGCTGCTTGATGCGGTTTCGCAGCGGCTTGCGCAAGCTATCGCCAAGATCGACATCGGGGCGCCGCATATTCCCTACATCAGCAATCGACGGGCCCGCGCGGTGCGTGATGCGGCGGGCGTGCGCGAAGATCTCGCCTTGAACGTCTCGAATCCCGTGCGTTGGCACGATTCGATGACGGTGCTCTACGAACTGGGGATACGCTTATTCGTCGAAATGCCGCCGGGGCGTGTGCTCACGGATCTGGCGCAGCAGAACTTTCCCGAGGCGCGCGCCATCGCTGCCGATGACGCGCACCTGAAGTCCATTTTGTCGAGCTACCAGAGAGTGATGCGCTGATCCGGCGCCCGATACATCTTGTCGCCTTCCTTGATGCCGAAGGCCTCGAAGAAGGCATTCATGTTGGTCTCGGGAACGGTGCCGCGAATGTAGTCGGGTGAATGCGGATCTGACTTGATGCCCACGATGAGCTTGTCAGGCCGTGTCTTGCCGCGCCAGGCTCGGGTCCATCCGGCATAGAAGCGTTGTTCGCCGGTCATGCCGTCGAGTACCGGGCTGGTCTTGCCATCGAGCGATAACTTGTACGCCTTGAAGGCAATGGCCAAGCCCGCGTTGTCGGCGATGTTCTCGCCCAGCGTGAGTTCGCCGTTGACGTGATAGCCCGCCACCGGTTCGAAGGCTGAATACTGAGCGATCAGCGCTTTGGTCTTGGCTTTGAATTTGTCCAAGTCTTCCTGCGTGAACCAACCCGGCGGACTGAGCAACATGCCGATGCCGTCATATTGGCTGCCCTGGTCGTCGAAGCCGTGGCTGATCTCGTGGCCGATCACGCCGCCAATGCCGCCATAGTTCACGGCGTCATCGGCCTTGGCATCGAAAAATGGCGGTTGCATGATGGCGGCGGGAAACACGATTTCGTTCATTTCCGGATTGTAGTAAGCGTTGACGGTTTGCGGCGTCATGCTCCATTCGTCGCGATCCACCGGCGCGCCCAGCTTGTTGATGGCGCGCTGGTAGCCGAACATTTGACCGCGGATGGCATTGCCCATCAGGTCGGTCTTGTCGATGGTCAGCGTGCTGTAGTCGCGCCACTTCACCGGGTAGCCGATTTTCGGCTTGAATTTTGCCAATTTTGCCTGCGCCTTTTGCTTGGTCTCAGGCGACATCCAGTCCAGGGTGTCGATGTCGGCCTT
>JAXDQN010000338.1:0-2967 GCA_034667865.1 Gammaproteobacteria bacterium | reverse complement strand
GAGCCCTCGGAAACCTTATCGCCCGTCTTCAGCTTGACCTGTGCAATCTTTCCGGCAACCGGCGATGGCACGTCCATCGCGGCCTTCTCGGTTTCGATGGTGACAAGGGGTGTTTCCTTGTCGACTTGCTGACCATCTTTAACCAGGACGTCGATGACATTGACGTCTTTGAAGCCGCCGATGTCGGGAACCTTTACTTCGATTGGGGTAGCCACTGTCCGCCTAAACCGTCAAGGGATTGGATTTTTCCGGGTCGATGCCGAACTTCTGCATGGCAACGTTCACGGTCTGCACATCGATCTTGCCCTCATCGGCCAGCGCCTTGAGTGCGGCCACCACCACGTAGTGACGGTCCACTTCGAAGAAGCGGCGCAATTCGGCGCGCGAGTCGCTGCGGCCAAAGCCATCGGTACCCAGCGCCACATACCGCCCCGGTATCCACTGACGTATCTGATCGGCCACCGTCTTCATGTAGTCGGTGGCGGCAATGAACGGGCCTTCGCGCCCGGCCAGCGCCTCTTCGATGTAGGTCTTCTTCGCGGTCTCGCTGGGATGCAGCATGTTCCAGCGCGCGACACTCAGCGCGTTACGGCGCAATTCGCTGAAGCTGGTGACCGAATACACATCGGCGGGAACGCCGAAGTTTTGTTCGAGCAATTCCGCCGCCGCGAGCACCTCGCGCAATATCGTGCCGGCGCCGAACAGGGTGACGCGCACCTTGCCGCGGCCGCCGATCTGCAGCAAATACATGCCATTCAAGATTCCTTGGGTCACGCCGGCCGGCATGGCCGGATGCGCGTAGTTCTCGTTCATGCAGGTGAGGTAATAAAAGACGTTTTCCTGTTCTTGATACATGCGGCGCAGTCCGTCTTGGACGATCACCGCCAACTCATAGGCATAGGTCGGATCATAGGCCACGCAATTCGGCACGGTGGTCGCCACCAACTGGCTGTGCCCGTCTTGGTGCTGCAGACCTTCGCCTGCCAGCGTGGTGCGGCCGGCGGTGCCGCCGACCAAGAAACCGCGCGCACCGCTGTCGCCTGCCGCCCAAATGAAATCGCCGACTCGCTGAAAGCCGAACATCGAATAGTAGATATAGAACGGCACCATGCTGACGCCGTAGTTCGCATACGCCGTGGCAGCCGCCAACCACGAGCACAGGCTGCCTGCCTCATTGATGCCCTCTTCGAGGATCTGGCCCTGTTTATCTTCGCGATAGAACATCAGCTGGTCCGCGTCTTGCGGCGTATACAGCTGGCCGACCGAGGAATAAATGCCGATCTGCCGGAACATGCCTTCCATACCGAAGGTGCGCGCCTCATCAGGAACGATGGGCACGACATGCTTGCCGATGTTCTTATCCTTGACCAAAGCAGTAAGCATGCGCACCAGCGCCATGGTGGTGGAAATCTCGCGATCGCCGGTACCTTCGAGCAACGAGCTGAAAGCTTCCAGCGGCGGCACCACCAAGGGCGGCGCCACCGAGCTGCGCGCCGGCAGATAACCGCCGAGCACCGCGCGTCGCTCGTGCAGATATTTCAGTTCCTCGCTTTCCTCAGCGGGCTTTCTGAAAGTCAGGCCCGCGATCTCTTCATCGGTGATCTGAATATTGAAGCGATCGCGCACTTCCTTGAGGTTCTCGTCGCTGAGCTTTTTCTGCTGGTGAGTGGAGTTCAAGCCCTCACCTGCCTTGCCCATGCCGAATCCCTTGACGGTCTTGGCCAGGATGACGGTGGGAGCGCCTTTGTTGGCCACCGCGGAGGCATAGGCCGCATACACTTTCTGCGGATCGTGGCCGCCGCGATTCAGGCGCCAGATCTCCTCATCCGACATGTTGGCGACCATTTCCTTGAGCTCGGGATATTTACCGAAGAAATGTTCGCGCGTGTACGCGCCGCCCTTGGACTTGAAGTTCTGATACTCGCCGTCGACGCACTCTTCCATCAGCCGCTTGAGCAGTCCCTTCTGATCCTTCTCGAGCAGCGGATCCCAGCGCGAGCCCCACAGCACTTTGATCACATTCCAACCCGCGCCCAAGAATGCGGCTTCGAGTTCTTGGATGATCTTGCCGTTGCCGCGCACCGGGCCGTCGAGGCGTTGCAGATTGCAATTGATGACGAATATCAAATTGTCGAGCTTCTCGCGCACCGGCATGGTGAGCGCGCCCATCGATTCCGGCTCGTCCATCTCGCCATCGCCCAGGAAAGCCCACACTCTGCGGTCCGAGGGCGCCACGATGCCGCGGTGTTCCATGTAGCGTTGGAAGCGGGCCTGAAAAATAGCCGTCATGGGACCCAAGCCCATGGACACGGTGGGGAACTGCCAGAAATCCGGCATCAGCCACGGATGCGGATACGAGGATAGGCCGCCGCCCTTTACTTCCTGGCGAAAGCGCTGCAATTGGCTCTCATCCAGCCGGCCCTCGAGATAGGCGCGCGCATAGATGCCGGGACTGGAGTGTCCCTGCACGAAAATCATGTCGCCCGGGTGACTGGCGCTGCGCGCTCGCCAGAAGTGATTGAAGCCCACTTCATACAAGGTCGCGGCCGAGGCGTAAGTGGCAATATGACCGCCATACTCCGAGTTGGTGCGATTGGCCTGCACAACCATGGCCAGGGCATTCCAGCGAATATAGGCTTCGTTGCGTCGCTCCAAGGAGCGGTCGCCCGGGTATTCCGGCTCCTGCGCCTTGGAGATGGTGTTCAAATAAGCGGTGTTCGGTTTGAACGGCAGGTACGCCCCGGAACGACGCGTGAAGTCGACCAGTTTTTCCAACAAAAAGTGCGCGCGTTCGGGCCCCTGCGCACGCATGACGGAATCGATGGATTCCAGCCACTCCTGCGTCTCTACGGGATCAATGTCTTCGAACGGCGATTGTTGGGTCATAGAATGCACATGCTCACGTGTCCTGATAAGATGGCAGGCACTGGTTGTTAACCCTGCTATCTTCGGGGTTTGGTTTTTCAC
>JAXDQN010000337.1:0-8952 GCA_034667865.1 Gammaproteobacteria bacterium | reverse complement strand
CGGAAACATTTCGTTGTTCCAGTCGGTGCCCTGCGCGTCATAGGCACGCTGCTCGTGCTCCACGATGTCCTTGTCCTCGCGGAAAATATTCTCGGTGAACCAAGTGACGAAGGGCCACACCGCGTGAATGATTCCCGGAAAACCCGGTTTCTTCACCGATAAATAGCCATAGGTGCGGTTGCTGCGCTGCTGCGAGTCCAGCGGCGTGTATCCCAACCAGACATCGAGTACCGGGTCGTCGGATTGCTTGATGTCGCGACCCACCCAGACCTTCAGACTTTGGGTGGGGTAGTCGGTGCGGATGCGCATGTGATCGGAGAAATCCTTCTTGGCTTCGCCGCGCTTGCGCATCAAATCGACGATGACTTGCTCGCCCACCGATGACTTGCCTTCGGTGCGGCTGAAACTGTATTCGACTTCGGCCCAATTCTCGCCGTGATTACGGCCTAAGCAGCGCGCGCGGATGGAACCCATCTGCTTGCGGTGCATGAACTGGTGATTCATGTCGAACAGATTTTCGTGCATGAAGGTGTAGTGGCACGCGACTTCGCGATTCAGACGGCGGGTCTTGTAGTCCTTGCGCTGTGAGGAACCCAGCGTCGACGGCGCGCGGCTGTCGGCCAGCGCCGGATCGCCCGGGAAGACGAAGATCAAGCCGTCGATTTCCCGAGCGGGATAGCTCTTCACGGCGGCAGGCGCACGATCGGGACCCAAGTACGGCACGTTGACGCATTTGCCGCTGCAGTTATAAACCCAACCGTGATAGTGGCATTTCAGCTCATCGCCGCTGACAACGCCCAGGTGCAGCGGCACCTGGCGATGCGCGCATCGATCCTCGAGCGCGAACACCTGACCGCTGGAACCGCGATACAACACGATGGGCTCCCCAGCGAAGCGGCGGCCCAGGGTCTTGCCAGCCTTCAGCTCATCGGACCAAGCCAGCGGATACCACTGGTCGGGATGGGCGCCGATTTGGCGCAAATCGACGCTATTCGGCGGGGCAGCCGGCCGCAGGGCGACCAAATTGGAGCTCTCCTCAGACATTTGCACCCCTCCGAGCGCTTAGTTCCGCCCATTCTACCCATTCCGAGCGCGACGTTAAATCGGCCGCGACCGCATATAGGTACCGTGACGTGGTGATCGCCCTGGGAGCGAGCTGATCCAGACTAGGCTGTCGTCACTTGGCGCCACGAGGTGTCAGGAATTTACACTCGACAAGCGGAGGTATGGAGGCTAGGAGCGGAATCGAACCGCTGTACGCGGCTTTGCAGGCCGCTGCATGACCACTCTGCCACCTAGCCGAGCGCGGGCGGGATTGTGCCACAGATTTCCTAACACGTCGGCCAATACGCTCAACATGTGCAATAGCGACCAAATGGCGCGTGCTTGTGGCACAAGAGGGGCTTAGCGGTTCGGGCCAAGAGCCCAAGACCTCCCAGCGCGATATGAATCCAACCAACCATCCGGGTCTGCTTGTCCACCGTCATTTCACCATCTCCCAAAGGCCACAGTATTAGCTGGCATCGCAGAACTGGATTGCCGCCCACTAGTCTAGTGTTCCCAGTTCATGAGCAGGTCCCGAGCCACCTCATCAGGAAAACGGTAATTCGACTTAGAGCCGACCGCAGACATCGGCGTCTTACTCAGCTGCAGCGACAATTCCATCGCAATGGGGCGATACGGAAAGACGGTAAAGAAAATGCGGCTGAATGATTCAACAGCCGCTGTCGAATTGACGCCGACAGGTTTCTGGGTTTGTCAGTTGCCACGGAAAAGCACTTGCGACATGGCCTCAATATAGGGGCGAATGATTGTGGACACGCGGCATGCTTTCGCCGCCGCCCAAAGATCTTCTCGGGTACAGAGCTTTGCGCGTAGCGCCTCTCGAAGCGCCTCGATCGCTACATCAAGACCAATCTTGTTTCGAAACTTGAAGCAATCGGCCACCGTCTTCGCCGGAGAATATATGCGTGCTGGAACACCGTCGATCGGATGACGCTCGACATCAAACGTAAAGGCCGGACCGGAGATTAGCGCTATGCGGACCGGTGGGTAGTCGATCCGGGGCCGCGCGGCTCCCTGCTCAATGGCGATCCAGACTTCATGAGGAGCTTGGGTAC
The DNA here is from genome assembly GCA_034667865.1 of Gammaproteobacteria bacterium. Taxonomy (GTDB): domain Bacteria; phylum Pseudomonadota; class Gammaproteobacteria; order Steroidobacterales; family Steroidobacteraceae; genus Bog-1198. The sequence goes on along the minus strand of JAXDQN010000337.1, from coordinate 6,832 downwards.
CGATGTTGTGGAACCGAAGGGCCGAGAGTAGACAGATTACCGACCGCGGGACCGCAGCACGACGAGCGCAAGTCCGAGGTTTTCCGAGTTCGCCCAGAACCGTTCAGCTGTTTGAGAGGAGATTTCCACGCACAATGAATGACGCGTTGCGGCGCTTGGCCCGGGATCGCGCAGCGCGGCCCGCACGAATTTCAGATCAAAATGGCCCGATTCCGATGATTCTGCTGATCGATCTACATGGTAAAATTTGTGGATGAAAGTCAAATTCCGATCTGGGAAGCGCTCAATGCGGTCGGCCAGGACAAAAAGGGTGGTGGGATCTGGGCGCCTCAAGTCTGGTGAGGCCAAGATTGAGCTGGGCAGCCACGATTTGAGTCGCGTGCAGAGCAACGGCGATGGAGAACTTCCCCGATTTAACATGCCGTTCGAATGCGATGTGTTCATCGGCGCTCAGACATTCGGCGATGTCCGTCAACGAAAAAAAAGCATTCTTGCTGCTCGAAGCCCAGGCTCATCGGCACCAGAAAACACTCAGTGACGCGGCAGGCCTTGATCCTCGACTCCATCGTGATCTTCCCGATTCATTGGTCGCCTGTGCACGGGATTTCCTTGCCGGACATATCTCTCCCCGCCCACTCGGCCCTGCTCACCTGATATCGCTGTATGGCGAATTCGATGCAGCTTACCCTTCGCTTGCAGAAATGTTTGGGCACGAAGCAAGCCAGCTGCGGCAACTTGAGACCTTTGCTGACTGGCGGTGGATCGTGGCGGACTGGCTTGCGAAGCGAGCTGCGCGCGAGCCTATTTCCAAAGCAACCGCTTGATGGCAGTGGGCGTCGTCCCTCCGAGGTATCGACCTATTTCCGGTTACCGAGATTGAATTTCGCATGATGTGACTTCGCCGACAGATGGCTTTCGGAGTCGACCGACGCAACAAATTTTCGCACTGGCAGCGGTGGTGCCGGATACCTGCCCATCTTGGAATTCCAGTAAGCCCATGATCGAGGATCGATGATGCCGGGAGGCGCCTTATCGAGTGCTTCACGCATATCGCGCCGCCGACAGGGCGGTAGGCAGATCGATCTTGCCGGAAGTTAGGACCGCGGCCATATCCAAGTAATCTTTCGCTTCGGCGCGCACCTGAATCACAGATGCCTTGGCGCCGGCCAGATCGAGCAACGAGGCAATTTTCAAATTGTTCTCTTTCACCGCATGAGGCTGTGCCAACCTTGGCAATTTCGGCACGCCGAAAAGGGAAACCACAACAGGCTCGCCTCGGTCCACTATCGCAGTCAGCGTGTTCTTTTCGCGCTGCAATGGCGGTATCACCATACAGAACAAATTCATCCGGTACCGCCGACAACTCGCGCCAAAGACGCAATTGTGCTGCGGGAAGGACGTCCGTACGCGGCGAAAATTCCTTCATCCAAGGGGAGTCTAAGGGCATCTCGCCGCGCCGCCACGCGCGCGGATGCCTGGCTTGCACCTGCAATGAAAATCTTGGAGCGGAAAGGAGGCTCGAACTCTCGACCTCAACCTTGGCAAGATTGGAATACTTTTCGCATAACCCTTTGTTTTGGCGGAACAATATGCGTTTATCGGCGCGCTCAATAATGCGCAAATCGCGTAACTGGTGAAAAGCGAAACACTCCGCCGATCGAACTCGCGGTATTCTGCCCGCATTCACGAATAACAATGTAGCCGGACGAAGGGTTAGCCATGCCGCCAAGGCCTTTACGAGTGCCGCGTTCGTAGGCCACCGGCAGGTGACGGATGCGTATCTGTTATCCCTGGCTCAACACCACAAAGGCAAACTCGCCACCTTCGACAAAGGTATTGCCGAACTGATTCAGGCGAATAAAGAGCGCCACCAGCACATCACCGTGATAGAGACGTAACGCAGGCATCGAACTGCTTCGACGCCTTTCCAGCGGCCTTTGCGGCGCGCTGAGATGCCCCGATTTGTACCCCTGTGAACGCTGAACATCGTTCGAGCGGCAGCGAAGTGCTATTTTCGCGGCAATCGAATTGCATAAAGCCTAGGGAGACGCTCAAATGATAAGACGCGGTTTTTCGCTGTTAGCCCTTCTTTTAGCCACCACTTGTGCCTCCGCGAACAGCATTGCCGACTGGGCGGATACGACGACGGATATTGCCAGCGACGCCCCCAACACCGTGCGCACGATGGCGCTGGCGCAAAGCGCGGTGTACGAGGCAATCAACGCCATCACGCATCGCTATCCGCGCGATCTGGTGGAGCTCGGGGTCGCCAAGGGAGCATCGATCGACGCGGCCATCGCAGCTGCGAGCATGACAGTTCTGCGCCACGAAGCCGCGGCTCACTTGACGCGAATCGAGGCAGCCTATGACCGCGCTTTGAAGGCGCTGCCTGACGATGAAGTTCGAGCGCGCGGCGTCGATGTCGGAGTTCGCGCGGCCAACGATGTCCTGTCGAAACACATCGATGATCTGGGCAATCCAGAACCGTACCGGCCCATCACCGAGCCGGGTGTGTATGTGGTAACCACCTTCCCGCTCGGTGTAGCCGTCTCCCAGCACAAACCCTGGTTCCTGACCAGTCCCTCGCAATTTCGACCGGGGCCGCCGCCGCCGCTGAGCGGTGAAGTCTGGGCGCGCGATTACAATGAAACCAAAACCTATGGCGCAGCCGAAAGCACAGTGCGGACGGCAGAACAGACTTTAATCGCGCGTTTTTGGGCAACCGCCCTGCCCGATGTGCATCTGGGTGTCGTGCATGCCCTGGCCATGGATCCGAAGCGGGAAATCACGCGCAACGCGCGACTCTACGCCGCCGTCACTGCGGCCATGAGCGACACCGAGATCTCAGTCTTCGAGGCAAAGTATTTCTACAACTTCTGGCGACCTATCACGGCGATTCGCAATGGCGACCGCGACGGCAACGCGGCGACCGAGCGCGATGCGGGTTGGCTGCCGTTGATCGTCACGCCCGTGCAACCGGAGTACCCATGCGCCCACTGCATGATCGCTTCCACCATTGCGACGGTCATTCGCGCGGACGTGGGCAAGGATTCCCTGCCCACATTAAGCTCGGTCAGCAATACGCTTCCGGGCCAGCGGCGCAGTTGGAAACGGACCGAAGATGTCGTCGCCGAAGTGGTGAATGCGCGTATCTGGGATGGCGTGCACTACCGCAATTCGGGCGAGGTGGGTGTGCGGATGGGCGAACAGGTGGGTTCAGCCGTCGCGAAAGCCTACGGCATGAACTGAATCGCACACGCAGCAAATGAAATTGCGCCCCGCGATTGCGCGAATCGGCCATTTTTGGGGTCCGAGTTCGGCGCGTTGACATCCCTGTCAAGTATTCTGCCCCCAACCATTGCAAAGTTCAGTTAAGAACTGCTAAGTTCATCTGGAGCTCGCCACTCTGCGGATACACGCATAGGGCGGGCTGGGATGTTTTGAAGGATTCTCAAACGGTCGCGGGTTTCGCGGGCTGCATTGCTGCGCGCGGCTTCCGGCTGGGCGCGATAGAAATCGGGAGAAGTATGAACGACGCAAAACATGGTAACGAACATCTGCGGCGCGCCGTGCGCATGGCACTACTCGGCGCGGGCGGTCTCGCGGCGGGAATGATGCAATCTCAAGCGGCCCACGCCCAGAGCGCCCCGAAAGTGTCCGCGGACAGCGCGGTCGATCTGCAAGAAGTCGTCGTGACGGGTTCGCGCATTGCCACGCCGAATCTCGACGCCATCAGCCCTGTGACGGTGGTGGCCAGCGAGGAAATCAAACAAACCGGCGTCACCCGAATCGAGGACCTGATCAACAGTCTGCCTCAAGTGGTTGCCGACCAGGGGGCCGGCCTTTCCATGGGTTCGAATGGCACCGCCACCATCAATCTGCGCGGACTGGGCGCTCAGAGGACCTTGGTTCTCATCAACGGCCGCCGCCTGCAAGGTGGCGACCCCGGCGCAATTCAGGGCACCAATCCTGCATTTGCGTCGGCCGCCGACATCAACCAGATTCCGGTCGCCATGATTGAACGGGTCGACGTCCTGACGGGTGGCGCGTCCTCGACCTACGGCGCGGACGCCGTTGCCGGTGTCGTGAACTTCGTCATGAACGATCACTTCGAGGGCGTGCGAATCGATGCCAATGCCGGTATCTACAATCACAGCAATCATCAGGGTTGGATTGATCCGCTGCTCACCAATGGAGGTTTCGCTCCTGTCACCGGCACGAACTGGGATGGCGAGAACAAAGACCTGACTGTGATCATGGGGCACAATTTTGCCGACGGCGCGGGCAACTTCGAAGGCTATCTAGGCTATCGGCGCACCTCGCCCGCCACCGCGGATCACCGTGACCATGCAGCCTGTCAATTGAGCCGCAACTCAACGGCTTCCTCGCCTTTCCTCTGCGGCGGTTCCAGCACTTCCGCGCCGGCCGTGTTCGAAAACCCGACCGACGGACACTTCGCCCAGCAGGTCAATCCGGACGGCAGCCTGGGTGCCCGTTATGCGAAGTACAACTACGCCGCCTCGCACTACTTGCAGCGCATCGATGAACGCTACACGGCCGGCTTCTTCGGCAAACTGAAGTTCAACGATCACGCCGAGGCCTACACCGAGTTCACCTTCATGGACGACCAAACCACCGGCAATTTCGCCGCGGCCGGCTCGTTCTTGGGCAGCGGCAAGGCCATCGATGCAGACTCGGGAATCGCGGACGGCGCCCTCAGCTACAACTGTGGCGTCGGCGGCTTCGGCAACTCCGGCATGAACCCTTACATCACCGCAGCGGAATTCCCGGTGCTGTGCCCCGGGGTCACGTACACCAACGCACAAAACGCTGCGGCGCTTACCAAGCATGCGCCCTATCAGTTCGATGCGGCGACCGGCATCGGCCAAATCCTGGTCGGCCGCCGCAACGTGGAAGGCGGTCCGCGCGAGGACCACTACACGCACACCGCCTATCGCGGCGTGTTCGGCGTGCGCGGTGAAATCACTTCGGATTGGACCTACGATGCGTACGGGCTTTACTCGCAGACGCATTCTTCGGACTTTCACAATAACGACACCTCGACCGACCGGATGCAAAATGCGCTTCTGGCTGTGGCAGGGCCCGGCGGCACCCCGGTGTGCAAGGGCGGGCAGGCCGGCTGCGTGCCTTGGAATATCTTCAATCCCGCGATTCCTGTGAGCGCCGGCGCTTTGTCTTACTTCACGGTGCCTGGCTTGTTCAACGCCAGTGACGAAGAGGATATCGCCGAGGCCTTCGTCACCGGTGATTTGACCAAGAACGGCATCAAGACCCCGTGGGCCGATTCCGGCTTGAAGGTCGTATTCGGCACTGAGTACCGGCGCGACCGGCTCACGGTCAATCCCGATGCCGAGTATCAGAGCGGTGATCTATCGGGCATCGGTTCGCCGACGCCGCCGGTTTCAGCCGGGCAACACGTCTGGGAAGGTTATACCGAAGCTCGCATGCCATTGTTGCGCGACGTGCCCGGCGCCAAGGCGCTCGACGTCGAAGCCGGTTATCGCTACTCCAATTACAGCGAAGGTTATTCTACCAGCACCTTCAAAGTCGGCCTGGAATGGGCGCCAGTCCGCGACGTGCGCTTCCGCACCAGTTACAACCGCGCGGTGCGTGCGCCGAACCTGCAAGAACTGTATCAACCGCAGCACGTGGCGCTCGATACGGGCGGCGACATCTGCGTTGGCACGAACCTGACCCAGGCTCAATGCGCCCTGCTCGGCGTCAGTGCATCTCAATACGCCAATGGCGGCGCCGCGGCTTCCCCGGCGGCGCAATACAACGGCTTGATCGGCGGCAACCCGACCATTCACCCTGAAGTGGCCAAAACTACGGACGTGGGATTTGTGTTCACGCCCTCATTTCTGCCGAACTTCAATGCCACGCTGGACTACACCGACATCAAGATCACGAACCTGATCTCCTCGTACGGTCCGGCCACGATCCAATCGAATTGCGTGCTGACCGGCTCGCCCACCTGGTGCGATCTGATTCACCGCGATGCCGCCGGCACGTTGTGGGCCAGTCAGAGTGGCTACACGGTCGATCCCATCCTGAACGAAGGCGGCCTGGAATATAAGGGCGTCGACATCGGGCTGGCCTACAAGATCGATCTCGGGGCCATCGGCCGCATCCGCACGCGTTTCGATGGCACCTACTTGTTGGATCTGCTCAACAAGCCAGGATTGGGCACCGCCCTGCCCGGCGCGGAATTCAACTGCGCCGGCAGGTTCGGTCCTTCGTGCAATCCCGTCACTCCCAAGTGGCGCCATCGCTTCACCGCGGACTACGATACGCCGATCACCGGTTTGTCGACCGGCCTGACCTGGCGGTTCTTCGGTTCGGCAAAAAATACCGCGATCGAGCCGGGTTCACCGGATTTCAACGCGGCATTGATCGGCGGCCTGCCGCTGGCCGATTCGCATATCCCGACCATCAGCTACCTCGATTTGCGGGTCTCCTACACCTGGAATCGAATCACCGGACGGGTCGGCGTCAACAATTTGCTGGACAAAGATCCCCCGATCATCGACACGGCGAACTCCGGCGGCAACTCGATCTACGCCGAGAGCAATACGTATCCGTCGGTCTACGACAGCCTGGGTCGATATGTGTTCGTCAATGTGACGGTCGACTTCTAAAGGCACTTTGTTTGGTTAGACTTGAGCGGCGGGCCTTGCCCGCCGTTTTTCTTGTGCGCCCGGCAGGGCGCACTCACTGGGAGGTGAAAGTCCTCTACACAGCCGACATGGGCAAGTGTTAGCGGAAGGCAACGGTTTCTCGGGTGACCGGGAGTCGGAAGGAAGCCGGAAGC
>JAXDQN010000336.1:0-3330 GCA_034667865.1 Gammaproteobacteria bacterium | reverse complement strand
CGCAAGGAGTTGCGCAAGCAAATCGTCAGCCGGCGCGAAATACTGTTTCATGACCTGACGCCGGTGCGCGCGCTCGAGAAATGCTTGACCGAGGAAATCGCCCGAAGCCGAGCCTCAGTGCGAGCGTAGTAGCGCGACGACGGACAGATCCCTTGGATTCAAGACGGCCAGCAGCGGATAGCCACGCCCTGTCATTGCAATGCAAACGGGCTGATCGGCAGGAAGACCGGCCTCGAGCATTCGCTGTTTGAGGGTATTTTTGTCGTACGCCGAAAAATATTTGATGTCGTCGAGTCTCTTCAGTTGTGCACGCAAGGCCTCCGTTCCCTGATTCCAGGGCTTGTAATGCGCGGGTAACGCGATCACGTCGTCTCCTCCAGCCACCGCTGCAGAAATAATCCTGTCGCGCTCCGGTCCGTCGGGCGGTAGTGGCGCCCAGACCCAGCGTGGCAGGCTGTACCAATGGGAAGCCAAATCGGGATTGTCCTTTCTGCCCAACGCCGCCTGGATCGGACTGATGTCATAGGCCTGCACCAGTTGCAGCACATCCTCGGAGAATGCGAAGTACAGCGGCCGCCCGTTCCACAGCGAGACCGATCCGTAGCCCAGCGCAATCAACTGAATCGCAGCGATGACCGATACATCGCGCGCCAGCGTGCGCAGCGGTTTCAGTGGACTGGCAATCACCATCGTCAACAACGGACCCACAACCAGGTCCACTCCAATCATGACGCGGGTGACCTGAGTGGCATCCGCCAGATACCAACCCGGCCAGCGATACCAGCCCAGGTAAAGCCCACCGACCACGACAGCTAGCACAATTGCGCTCGCCAGCAGATGCCAGCCAAAGGCTTTGAACCGAAATTTAATTTGTGATTGCAGCATGAGCGTTCGGATGCTCATTCTAACCAAGCTGGATTATTAGGCGGTTGTGCTTTCCGTCGCAAAATCCACCACTGCCTGCGCCAAAACGTCGAGCGAGTCAATAAAGGGCACGGTGATCCCTGCGGAAATCACCGACAGCTCGCTGCAGGCTACCAGCAGTGCGTCGGATTTCGCGACGAGGTCTGCCGCCACTCGCGCAAGCCGGTTTTGGACCTGCGGCCCCGTATCCCCACGCTTCACGGCCTTGATCAATGCCATCACCTCATCCTGTTGTGGTGGCAGCACGGTGCGAATGTTGCGAGCGGACAAGGCCTTCGCGAACAGTTCCGTATTGATGACCGCTGTCGATGCCAACAGTCCGACGTTGCGGACGTTGCCAGGGGCTGCAATCCGATCGACGGTGAGCGCCACCATGTCGAGCAGGGGAATGTCGACCGCCTTTTGAATGGCGCCAGCGTAGCCGTGCGCCGTGTTGCAGGGCATCGCCAACGCTTGCGCGCCGCCGCGCTGCAAATTTTGCGCGATGCGGATGAGTTCCGGCGTGGGATCGGGCCCCGTCCCTTCGATCAGGTGGGCTATGCGTGAGGGAATCTTTGGATTGCTCTCCACGATCAGATGGACATGGTCCTTATCATCGTCGGCCGGCGTCTTTGCGATGACCCGGCGCATCAGATCCACCGTCGCTTCCGGTCCCATGCCGCCGATGACCCCCACTACCCGGTGAGGCGCCACCGCCTCACGCGGCTTTGGCATGACGCCCGCGGGTGAATCCGAAGTCATTCACGTAGCCAAACAATCCGACGCTGCCACCGGTGTGAATGAACACAACGTTTTGGCCTTTCTTGAAGTAGCCCTTGCGGGTCAGGTCGAGCAGCCCCGCCATGCCTTTGCCGGTGTACACCGGGTCAAGCAGGATGGCTTCCAGGCGCGCCAGCGTTTGGATGGCGTCGATCGATCCCGGCGAGGAAAACCCATAGCCGGTGCCGACGTAGTCGCAGTTCGCAACCACATCTTCGCGGCGCACCGCGCCGCTAATCCCGCACAGATCGGCAGTGGCGCAGGCCAGCTTGAAGACATTTTCTTCCTGCTTGTCGCGCGGCGCGCGCACACCGATGCCCAGCAAGGGGACGCCGGAGCGAGTCCCCGCCAGGCCGGCGATGAGGCCCGCCTGAGTGCCCGCGCTGCCCGTGGCGTGCACCACATGATCGATCCGCAAGCCGATTTCGTTGGCCTGGGTAATGAGCTCCATGGCGGCGTTGGCATAGCCGAGTGCGCCGACGGGATTGGAGCCGCCGCCGGGAATCAGGTAGGGCTTGCGGCCCTCGCTCTTGAATTTCGCGGCGACCGTGGCGAGCTCGCCATTCATGTCCGGATTTGCGGGCCGGTAATCGACGCTGGCGCCGTGCAGATAATCGAGAAACACATTGCCGCTTTCGTTGTAGTCGTGATCGGTCTTACCCGTACGATCTTCCAGCAGAATGTGGCAAGCAATTCCCATCTTGGCCGCACAGGCCGCTGTTTGCCGCGCATGATTCGACTGCGTGGCGCCCTGCGTCAGCACGATATCGGCGCCCTGATCGCGAGCTTCGGCCATCAAGAACTCGAGTTTGCGGGTCTTGTTGCCGCCGGTCGACATGCCGGTGCAATCGTCGCGCTTGATCCATATTTCCGGGCCGTTCAATTCCCGGGTCAAGTTAGGCAGGTGTTCCAGCGGCGTCGGCAGATGCGCAAAGCGGATTCGAGGGAAGCGTCCAAGGTTCATTATTTGCTCACATTGAGAAAGGGAATAGGGGCTCCGGCATAGACATTCTGCGGCAGCTGTCCGTTCCATCGATTCGCTTTGGTCTGCTCCACCTCGATGCGGCGCAGCTCCAGCACATCCTTGTTTTGCGCCAACGCGCTGTTTTGTACTTTGAGCGCCTCGGCTTGGGCCGTTGCGATCTTGAGGTTGGCATAGGCATTACCGTCGGCTGTGGCCTTGACGGCGGCCGCCTCGGCTTCTGCGATGGCAACCTTTTGTTTTTGCTCGGCCTCGACGGTGCGTAATTTGTTTTCAGCGGCCAATCGCAGTTGCTCCTGCTCAACCTTGCTGTTGATGGCGCGCATGTAGGATTCCTGGAAGGAAAAATTGCGCATGTCGATGTTGATGACCTGAGCGCCGTACACGGCCAGCTTGCTGCCCAAGGCCGCATAGATATCCGTAGATACTTTGGCGCGCTCGGCAATGAGATCCGGCGCCGAATATTTTGCGGTTACGGCCTTGAAGATTTCGTGTGTCGCGGTTTGCACGTAGCTGGAAAGGTCGCCGTTGTGACTGTATTTCTCGTACACCTCGGAGACTTTGTCGGGGCTGATGCTGTATCTCACGGTCAGGCTGACGCTGACGGGCTGGGTATCGGAGGTCGATCCGGAGGCATTATCGATGTTGGCTTCCTCGGCGCGGAT
>JAXDQN010000335.1:0-4606 GCA_034667865.1 Gammaproteobacteria bacterium | reverse complement strand
ATCGTCGGTGTGGGCCGCACGCCGATCACGAACATGAAGTCGTTTCGAGAAGCGGTCAAGGGAGCCTCCGTGCTGCTGCTCAAAGTGCGCCGCGGCAGCGACACGCTACTGCTTCCCGTCCGCTGATATGCGCCTCCTATCCATAGTGGTGCTCGGCGGCAGCGGATTTTTAGGCACGCGGTTGGTTGCCCGATTGATCAAGGATGGTCATCAAGTGGCCGTTTTGTCGCGCGACAGCGAACAGCACAAACACCTGCTGGTCCTGCCCGGGCTCACGCTGGAGAACTGCGATGTCTATCAGGAAGCGCAACTGAGCGAGCGCTTCCGCGGCAAGGATGTGGTCGTCAATCTCGTCGGCATCCTCAATGAGCGCGGTTTCAGCGGCGCCGGCTTCCGCCGCGCGCATGTCGAATTGACCCAGGGGGTACTGCAAGCGGCGCGCTCGGCCGGCGTTGCGCGGCTGCTGCAGGTGTCTGCTTTGAGAGCCGCGCCCGACGCTCCCAGCTACTATCTACGCACCAAGGGCGAGGCGGAGAAACTGATCCGAGATCAGGGCGGCGCTCTTGATTGGACAATTTTTCAGCCCTCGGTCCTGTTCGGACCCGGCGACAGCTTTTTAAATCGATTTGCCGGACTATTGGCGTCGGTACCGGGGGTGTTTCCGCTGGCGAGACCCGCGGCTCGCTTTCAACCCGTCTCAGTCGACGATATGGTGGGCGCCCTGCGTCACTGCCTGCATGGCGGAGCAAGCAGCCGCCAGACCTACCAACTCGGCGGCCCCAAGGTGTACAGCCTGCGCGAGATCGTCGAGTTGGTCGCGAAAACCACCGGACGACGGCGCTGGATCGTGGGATTGCCGAACTTCTTGGGACGGTTACAGGGTTTCCTCTTCAACTTCATTCCGGGTCGGCCATTTTCCAGCGACAACTACCGCTCGCTCACCGTCGACAGCGTCTGCGACGCGGACGGATTCGCAGCACTCGGCATTCAACCGCATTCCATGGTGGCCTCCGCACGACAGTTCTTGGGCGCCCATGAAGACAACCATCGCTTGAGCGAAAACCGCGCTGCCGCGGGGCGCGCGAAAGTGCTCGGCGGCTAGCTGCTCGACGCGCCGCACACCAAGGCGTCGCGCTGTTTCTGGGACACTTTCGCCAACTCGCGCACGCGCCGGTAAAAGGCCGGCAGGTCTCCGCCCACAGCAGCCAATTCGCGCTGAAATCCCGGCACGCAGCTGTAGTAAGTCGCGATCGATGCGAGATGCGCGTTATTGATCTCGCCGCCGAACCACGCATCGAAGGGTGCAAGGCCGCCCCACTGGGCTTTCAACCTCGCATACTCATCGCGCATGGCGGAGAACGTCTCGATTTTCTTGGCGCGCATCTGCTCCGCGGTCAGTCCTGATGCATATAGCTCGCGCAGCTGATCACGCGTCGCGTTCAACAAGTCGATCACCTGCACATAGTGTCGCTGTTCCAGCAAATGCTGCGCCAGGTCCTGGTCGCGGCCCTGCCGCTGCAGCCAGCGGCGCACGCCCTCCTCCTCGACGGTGGTGGCCAGTGCCTCGTTGAAGGATGCGTCATTCGCGACGTACAGCAGCTGATGCGTCAGCTCATGAAACACGATGGAGGCCAATTCCACGTCATTCCAACCCGTCATGGTGCTCAAGATCGGATCATCGAAATGCCCCAGCGTGGAATAGGCGGCGACGCCGCCGACCACCACATCGAATCCGCGGGCGCGCAACTGCGCCGCGTAGCGGCGCGCACGCTTCTCCACGAAGTAGCCACGATAGGCCACACAACCGACGATCGGATAGCACGACTGTTTCGGGTCCACCGAAAACTCCGGCGCCGCCACCACGTTCCACACGACGTAAGGCCGCCCCACGTCCGCGTAGCTGCGGTAGCTGCCGTTATCCGGCAATTTGAGTTCGCGGCTGGCAAAATCACGGATCGAGGTCGCCGCCAAAAGTTGCGCGCGCAATGAGGGCGCTGTGCCGGCATCCTCGATCACATTGCTGATCGGCTCGCGCTTCGCCATCAGCGACAAATGGCCCTGCGCACTCTGCAACAGGTAGCAGCCGCCGCTCACGCAGGCGATCAGCGCCACCGCGACTGCCACGCGGACAATCGCGGCTATGCTGCTAATATTCACCCATGCAAGTGTATCTGGTTGGCGGTGCCGTTCGCGATGCGTTGCTCGGCTTGACGGTCAAGGAGCACGACTGGGTCGTGGTCGGTTCAAGCCGTGAGGAATTGCTGCGGCTCAAGTTTCGCGAGGTAGGCCGCGACTTCCCGGTGTTCCTGCATCCGGACTCACACGAGGAATATGCATTGGCGCGCTTGGAGCGCAAGACCGGTCCCGGCTATCGCGGCTTCGCGGTGGAGTTCGGACCGGAAGTCACTCTCGAAGAAGACCTGGCGCGCCGCGATCTGACCATCAATGCCATCGCCAAAGCCGCAGACGGCACCCTGGTCGATCCCTACGGCGGCCGACGCGACGTGGAGGCGCGCCTGCTCCGACATGTGTCGCCAGCCTTCGTCGAGGATCCGGTCCGAGTGTTGCGCGTCGCGCGTTTTGCCGCGCGCTTCGCCCCGCTGGGATTCAAGGTGGCGCCCGAAACCATGGTGTTGATGCGCGCCATGGTGGAGCGCGGCGAGGTGCAGGCGTTGGTCGCGGAGCGCGTGTGGCAAGAAACCGAAAAGGCGCTGCGCGAGTCGACGGCCAGCGAGTTCTTTCGTGTTCTGCGCGAATGCGGCGCATTGAAAGTCATTTTTCCGGAACTCGATGCACTGTTTGGCGTACCCCAGCCGCCCCAGTGGCATCCTGAAATCGACACCGGAGTTCACACCCTCATGGTGCTCGATCAGGCTGGGCGCCTGAGCGCCGACCCACGAATCAGGTTCGCGGCCCTGATGCACGATCTCGGCAAGGGCACCACCCCGCCTGCCGAATGGCCCAGCCATCGCGGCCATGAAGAGCGCAGCGTCGCGCTCATCGATGCATTGTGCGAACGGCTGCGCGTGCCCAGCGAGTACCGCGACCTAAGCATCATCGTGGCCCGATATCACGGCAATGTGCATCGCGCCTTCGAACTGCGGTCCAAGACCATTTTGGAAATTCTGGAAAAGACCGACGCGTTTCGCCGTGCGGAGCGATTCACCCAGGCGCTCATTGCTTGCGAAGCTGACTCGCGCGGCAGGCTTGGACTGGAGAACACAGAGTATCCGCAGCGGACCTATTTGCAGGCGGCGCGCGATGCGGCGGCTCGCATCAAACCGTCCGCTGAAGATCTGGCGCTAAAGGATGGAACCAAGATTGCGCAGCGCCTGCACGACGCGCGCCTGCATGCCGTGGCAGATGTGCCGAAGCCGGCGCGAGACTGACCTATAGGCTATTGGAGTTTGGCGGCAACGAAGCCGCATAAGCAGCGACCGCCACCATGTCATCGAGACTCATGCCGGCAACCATTGTCTTCATGAGCGCCGCGCCCGCGCCGGCACGTGCCCCAGTTTGTAACGCCAACAATTGGCGCAGTAAGTAGGTCGGTGAGCGGCCGGCGATGGGCGGCGCCAGTCCGGCCCCCAGCAGACCGACTCCATGACAGGACACGCAGCCCGCAACGACGCCGGTTTTTCCGGTTGTCACCAGTAATTTTCCGTGAGCAAGGCTGCCCGGCGGCACATACGCGATATAGCGCATACGATCGTCGCGCTTCTCATGCCGGGAAATGTCGGGCGCAAGCTCGAGAATGCGTCCGGCTAGCGCCTCATGACGCGTTCCTGCATCCGCCACATACACCCATCCCTCGACGTGCGTCGTGGGAACCCGAACGCGCTCGACGACGCGCACTCGCGGCTTCAAGACTTGCGCCGCGAAATATTCGGCGGCCGCCTGGACATCCTCTGGAGTCGCGTTCACCGCCACCTGGACCATAAGGTCGGATGGCCGATAGGCACCATGCCATGCGCTTCGGCGCACACCGCTTTTAAAATCCGCGACCTGTTGGACGATGTAGTCCGCCGGCAGACCGGCCAGCGACGCGTTTTCCGGGCGCCCCTGCCCTGCAGGGGAGTGGCAATAACCGCAGGCAAAGACTTTCGGGCCATTTCCGCGCGAGACGATGGCGGGCATGGCGCTATGCGAAGCGGGATACCAGTCGGGCGCCGCCAACAAATCATTCAGCTGGGCCCGCGTAAACGAGACCTTGCTGTTCGGCAAGCGCAAAGGTTTGACGCTGTCGAGAATCGGTGTGCCCACCACCGGCGGATTGAGTGGATAGACCCAGGATGGAACGATCTCATCGGCCCGCGCGGCCAGACTGATGCAAAAGCCAGCCAACGCAATCGTCACACGTCGTTTGCTAATGCTGCGACTCCAGCCAGGTGGCGATGTTGGCCGCCATGTCTCTATAAAATCGCTCATACAGCCCGCGCGACACGTAGCCGATATGCGGCGTCGCCAGCAAGCGGTCGATTTTCCGGAAAGGATGATCCAGCGGCAACGGTTCGATGTCGTAGACATCGATTGCGGCGCCGGCAATTTTCCCGGTCGACAGCGCCTCGATGAGCGCCGCTTCGACGACCAGTGGTCCGCGCGAGGT
>JAXDQN010000334.1:0-7487 GCA_034667865.1 Gammaproteobacteria bacterium | reverse complement strand
TCAGGCGAGAGACGGTGGACCTCGAGACTGGTGAGTACGCCGCACTCGTACGCCCAGGCGCAGGGGTTCGAATCCGACCACAGACTGGGAGACGATGTGACCGGCAGGTTCATAGCCGATGAGATGCGAAATAGGTCCCGCAGCCGGGGCGCTGCCAAACGGGCAATGTTCGAAGTGGTCATGCAAGCCCGAGTGATGGTGCAGATGATGCGCCATCTGCACCGGAAGACCCACAGGACATATCTGCAGCTCAAACGGCGTACCGCTCGCCGGCATAAAGCCGATGGGCACATAAGCTCGAAACAGTAACATCGCCAGCAGGAAGCTGGTCAACAGGCTGGGTCGCCTACCATTATCAAGTTGCCGACGCATGCGTTGTTCGAGTCACACCTGGGTTCACTCGATCGATAATCGAGCACGGGGATTTTCGCCGATTTGGCACTCCCCGGCATAGGACAACTCTCGCACGATTCCGGCCATGTGGCGTCAGTGCGAGGTTGCCGCACCAAAAATAATGACGCCGCGCCCCTGCTTGCCGGCGTCCAGATCCGCGAATGCCTGCGGCGCATCGTCGATGGAATAGGTGCGCGTGATCAATTCATCGAGTTTCAAACGTCCGCTGCGGTACAGGGCAATCAAGCGCGGAAAATCCAGCAGCGGACGCGCCGAACCATAATAGCTGCCGGTCAAGGTCTTTTCGGAAGTCGCTGCTTGTTGGGCACTCAGAGAAATCTGATCTTTGCTGTTCGAAATGCCGACCACGACGGCCATGCCGCCGCGCCGCAGGACACCCCAGGCCATCTCTGAAATCTTGCCCACGCCGACGCAATCGAAGGCATAGTCGGCGCCGCCGCCGGTGAGCTTGAATAAATCCTTGCCGGCGGCATCGCGCCCGGCGATGTTGTAGCCGTGGGTGGCGCCGAACTTCTTGGCGAGTTCCAGCTTCTCATCGCTGGTGTCGACCGCGACGATCATGGCCGCGCCGGCAATCGCGCAACCCTGAATGGCATTCAATCCCACGCCGCCGCAGCCGAAAATGACTGCAATCGAACCGGCCTGCACCTTGGCAGTGTTGACCGCAGCGCCGACGCCCGTCATGACGCCGCAGGCGATAAGCGCCGCGCGATCCAACGGCATTTGATCATCGATCTTCACCACGTTGCCCATGTGAATGGTCGCAACCTCGGCCATGACGCCGCAGCCGCAGAAAACATTCAGATCCTTGCCCGCCGCGTCCTTGGTGCGCACCGTGCCATCCGGCAGCGTGTACAACGACTTCAGCGACTGCACGCACAACTGCGGTCGTCCGGTCTGACAATAGTGGCAGTGGCCGCACATGGTGACGAAGGACGTGATGACATGGTCGCCGACCTTGAAGCCATCCACGCCATCGCCGATGGCAGTCACGACTCCGGCGCCTTCATGGCCCAATACCATGGGCAGCGGATATTGAATCGTGCCATTGGTGACCGACAGGTCGCTATGGCATACGCCGCACGCCGCCAGACGAATCGTGACTTCGCCGTGGCGCGGTTCCTCGACTTGGATTTGTTCCACCGTCACGGGCTTGCCGATTGCGCGCGTGACCACTGCTTTAGCCGATTGAGCCATGTTGTTTTCCCGTGATTAGCGCGTCAATGCGGCGTAGCGCTGGAGATGAGTGTCGCTGTCGCCGAACATCAATTCCGCCGCGGTAAGACGCTTGAACCAATGGCTGACGACCAATTCATCGGTCATGCCCATGCCGCCGTGCAATTGCACCGCCTGCTGCGCCACGAATCGACACGACTGACCGACCACAGCCTTGGCAGCCGAGAGTGCGCGGCGGCGCTCGATCACATTCTCGTCGACGCAACGCAGGGCGGCCAGATAACTCATGGAACGGGCCTGTTCCAAATGAATCAACATATCCGCAATGCGATGCTGCAAAGCTTGGAAGCGCCCGATGGCCACGCCGAACTGCTGGCGGTTTTGTACGTAATTCACCGTGGCATCGACCAGCGCTTGGATGACGCCGACCGCTTCGGCGCACAGCGCGGCGATCCCAATGTCGATGGCCGCGTCTATGGGCGGCAGCGCGGCGCCTTCCGCGCCGAGGCGGGCGGCGCCGGAGACTTCCACGTTCTTTAGAAACACATCGGCGGCGCGCTGCCCATCGATGGTCGGATAGGACTCCAAGGTCACACCCTTCGCCGCCCGCGGCACCATGAACAGCGACACCCCGTGGGATTCGCCCGCCTTGCCGGAGGTGCGCGCGGAGACGAGCAGGGTGTCAGCCGCCGCCGCATGCATGACCACGCCTTTGTGTCCATCGAGGATGTAGCCCTCGCCGGACCTTTGTGCCCGGGTCGTGACCCACTGAGTCTCGAAACGCGAATCGCTTTCGTAGTGGGCGAGCACCGCAATCGCCTCGCCGACCGCCATCTTCCGCAGCAATTCGGCCGCTGCCGGGGTTCCACTGTAGTGGCGCAATACGGCCGTCGCGATGATGGCGCTGCTCAAAAACGGTTCGAGCAACAGACTGCGGCCGCAGGCGCCCATCAACGCCAGGTTCTCCAGCGGACCGAATCCCAAGCCGCCCTGCTCCACCGGCACATTGATGGCCAATACACCCAACTCTGCCAACCCCTGCCAGGTCGCCTTATCCCAACCTTCCGCCGAGGCGTTTACTGCGCGGAATTTTTCGAAGGCATATTGTTCGGCGAGGTAACGATCGACCGTGTCGTGCAACTGCTGCTGCTCGTCGCTGAATTCGAAGTCCATTTGTTTCTCTCAGAGGCCCACAATCATCTTGGAGATGATGTTTTTTTGGATCTCGTTGGTGCCGCCGAAGTTCGATAGCTTGCGCAGGTTCATGTAGGAGGCCGCCAGGGTGGCGGCGTAACGCGGACCCGCCGGCTCATGGTTGGGATCCGACTGCCAGCCCGCTTCCATCGCCTCGCGTCGAAACGGCAGCGCGTAGGGTCCAACCGCGCGCATCAACAGTTCGGAAATGCGCTGTGCGATTTCGGTGCCGCGAATTTTCAAGATCGACGCTTCGGGACCCGGCGCCCGCGAGCCCTTCTCGCCCGACAGCACGCGCAGGTTGGTGATCTCCAAGGCCCACAGATCGATTTCCACTTGCGCGACATGCACCGCGAACAGGCTGTCGTCGAGCAACGGCTTGCCGTTCTTCTGCTCCGTGGACGCGATGCGTTTCAAGCGCGCCAATTCACGCTTGGCGCCGCCGATGCCGGCGATATTGGTGCGTTCATGGCCAAGCAGGAATTTTGCGTAGGTCCAGCCTTTGTTTTCGTCGCCGATGCGGTTTTGCACCGGAACCTTCACATTGTCGAACCAGATCTCATTCACTTCGTGGCCGCCATCGAGCAGCGTGATCGGGCGAACGCTGATGCCGGGAGACTTCATGTCGATCAACAGAAAGGTGATGCCGGACTGCTGCTTGGCACCCGGATCGGTGCGCACCAGGCAGAAGATCCAATCTGCAAACTGGCCCAGGGTGTTCCAGGTCTTCTGGCCGTTCACGACATAGTGATCGCCCTCGAGCACCGCGCGAGTTTTCAGCGAGGCCAGATCCGAACCGGCACCCGGCTCGGAATAGCCCTGGCACCACCATTCGGCCCCGGCGCTGATGTTGGGCAGAAAACGCTGCTGCTGAGCGGCGTTACCGAACGCCATGATGACCGGGGCCACCATTCGCGTGCCGAAGGGGATCAGTCGAGGAGCGCCCGCCAGGGCGGCCTCTTCTTCAAAAATGTATTGCTGTACGGAATCCCAGCCCGGACCGCCAAACTGCTTGGGCCAGCTTAAGCCGCCCCAGCCACGCTCATGCAAGGTCCTTTGCCAGAGCACATGGTCATCCCGGGTGAGCTCGAAGCCGTTCAGCACCTTGTCCCGAATGCCGGGGGGCAGTTTGCCGGTAAGGAAGGCGCGCACCTCTTCCCGGAAGGCTTGCTCTTCCTCGGTAAATTCTAGCCGCATGGGATTTGCTCGGTTATGTTCTGCAGTACAGAATATAATTCTGAAATAGTGCAAAATTATGCGTATTGCGCGTGAGGATTGTCAATGATGTCACTCAAGAAGCCGAATATCTCCGCTGTCACGGCTGAAACCAAAGCCGACCGGCACTTCGTCAATGCGTTGGGCCGTGGGCTCGAGCTGTTGGCGTGCTTTAGACATGGCGATCGCATGTTGGGCAATCAGGATTTGGCTCGGGCCTGCGGCCTGCCAAAGTCGACGGTCTCCCGTCTCACCAATACGCTGACCAAGTTGGGTTACTTGGTCTATGTCGAGGACAGCGCCAAGTACAGCCTGGGCACCGCGACCTTGAGCCTGGGCAGCGCGATGTTCGCGCGCCTGGACATACGCAAGCTCGCTCATCCGCGCATGCAGGAACTGGCTGAATTCAGCCAGTGCATGGTGACCTTGGGCACCCGTGATCGACTGTCGATGTTGTACATCGATGTGGTCCGCGGATCCGGTGCGGTGACCTTGAGTTTGGACATGGGCTCGCGCATCAACATAGCCACTTCCGCCATCGGCCGCGCCTATTTGACCGCGGTAACGGAGCGCGAGAGAAATGAAATCGTCGAGCGCGTGTGCGAGTTGGCGCCCGAAAGCCGTTGGACGGAGATCCGCGAGGGCGTGGTGCGCGCGCAGAGCGATATTCGCGAGTTGGGCGTGTGCTGTTCGTTCGGCGAATGGCAGAAAGACGTCAACGCGATTGCCGTGCCGGTGCGTCCGGGCGGCGGCTTGCCGCCCATGCCGATCAACTGCGGGGCGCCGGCCTACATCGTGTCCAAAGAGTTTCTGTTGGAAAAAGTCAGGCCGCGCTTGATCAAATTAGCCAACGATTTGGAAACCTCGTTGGGCACAATCAACGAGCCCCACTAAACGGCTGACTCGAGTTCAGAGCGGGACGGCGGCGTCCAAGGTCTTGGGCCGCGGCGCCAGCGGGCGCGCCAGCGCGGATGCCCGCCAATCGGAAGGCGACTGACCGGTCCAGCGGCGGAACGCGCGCGTGAAGCAACTGCCTGCGGAAAAGCCCAACAGATAGGTCACATCGCTCACGCTGTGGCGCGGCGCACTCAGATAAGCCAGTGCCAAAGCATGGCGCGTATCGTCGAGAATCTCTTTGTAGGTCGTGCCGCTGTCCAGCAACTTGCGCTGCAAGGTGCGCGCGCTCATGTTGAGCAGCTCAGCGACGTCTTCCTGGGAAGGTTCGCCGCGCGACAGCCGCTGCGTCAATACTTCGCGCACTCGCGCTTCGATGTTGTCGCGCTCCAGTTGCGACAGGTACTGCACAGCGATGGCGTCGTTGTGGCGCGCCAGCTCCGGGTTGGCGCCGTCCAACTGGCGTTCCACCGTTTCCTGGTCGAACACGAGCTTGGTCTGCGGCGCCTCGAAGATCAGCGGACAGCGCAGCAGCGCATCGAAGTCATCGATCTTCGAGGGCCGCGAACGGCGAAATTCCATGCGCAGCGGCGCATAGTGACGGCCGATTAGCGAGCGGCACATGCGTAGGTGAAGAGCGGCCAACGCATCGATGGGCTCGTCGCCCAAATCAACGGCGGGCGCGATGATCCAATGATATTCCGCGCCGATTTTCAAGAATTCGTAGTCGACCGCATCAGTGCCGATGTGGCAGTAACGTTGAGCGCGTTCGAAAGCTTCCTTCAGCGTCGAGCTGGCGGAGATGCCATAGCTCAAGGCATGAAAGCTGGTGGGTTTGATTTGACTGGCGACCTTTAAGCCGAAGCCCGGATCCTGCGTGGCCTGCAAGGCGATTTTCCACAAGCGCAGGCTGTACACCAAAGCGCATCGCGCCGTGGGACCATCCAGCGACTTGTGGTCGAGTCCCGCTTCGGCCGCCAGCGCCGCGCTGTCGCAACCCGCGGCGTCGAGTGCGCGGCAGACCGCCTTGACCCAGGTGCATATGGTGGTCTTGCCGTGGGTAATCATTGCGCCCATGTGTCCACCCGCCCCTTGTCGCCGCCCAGTTTCATCTTAGCTTACCAGTGGGCTTGCTTGTACCAACTCCATTATTCGCGCGCGCTCTGCACTACTTAACACCTGCGGCCGCACGATGGGCGCTCCGCGTTCCGCGTCAAAAAATGGCGTGTGCTTGTAGCTGCCCGAGATCCTGACTCTCAAGACATTGCGCATGAACCAGGCCACCGTGCGCGCCAAGCCCACACTCTTCGGTTTCGGCTCGCCTTTTGCACCCTGGGTATTGACCCATACACGGACAGGCCCAAACGATGCGTCGATGGATTGATTCGAAGCATCCAAACAGGTGCGCAGGAGGCCGATGAACGAGAGCTTGGGGGTCGCCAGGGTGTTGCCTATCGGCGTTTTACAACAGTCCGCATACCACCGCAGCATGCCTTTGTCCGTCAGCCGCACACAGGCAAGAGACCCAACTCCCTGGGTGAAGGTGATGTTCTTAGGGAGGGTTTGAATCACTTCCGATCCTCCCCGCGCGTCGAGGATTTCCTGCTGCCGGCCTAGGAAATGTGCAAAGGCCTGGCAATCCTTGCAATAACAGACAGCGTGGTTGGCGCTCTTAGGATCGCTGACAAAGCCTCGGATAGTTCCGCACCGACATTGCAACGGATGCTTCAAAACCACCTCCCGCTAACCGACCCCCTCAGAACGGGATATCGTCGTCGAAATCCTCTTTGCCGCCCGCCGGCGCCGGCGATTGATCGTAGTCATCGCGCGGCGGCGCACTGGCCCCGCCTCGGTCTGCTGCGCCACCGGCCCCAGCGCCGCCACCACCGCCGCCGCCGCCGCCGCCGCCGCCGCCGCCACGCCCACCGAGCATCTGCATATTGTCCGCAATGATTTCCGTGGTGAAGCGGTCGTTGCCGGTCTTGTCCTGCCACTTGCGGGTGCGCAGCTTGCCTTCAACGAACACCTGCGAACCCTTGCGCAGATATTCGGCGGCGATTTCGCCCAACCGGCCGAATAGCGCAATGCTGTGCCACTCAGTGCGCTCCTGCTGCGCGCCTGAGGATTTGTCCTTCCAGGATTCGCTGGTGGCAATGCGGATGTTGGTCACCGTCATGCCGCTCGGCATGGAACGCGTTTCAGGGTCAGCACCCAGGTTTCCGACCAAAATTACCTTGTTTACGCCGCGCGCCATGATGCCCCCTGCATTGCATTACCAGTGGCGCATATTGTACACGCGCCATTCGCCCCAAAATATGCCTGTGACGGTGCGGTTTCCGCGCCGTAATCGAGCGTGAATGTGCAGTTTTACCCGCCCTTGACCCGGCGCGTATAGTAATCGGTTACATGCAAAATATCCGAATCCGGGGTGCCCGGACCCACAACTTGAAGAATATCGATCTCGATCTGCCCCGCGATCGATTGATCGTATTGACCGGTCTGTCCGGCTCCGGCAAATCTTCGTTGGCATTCGACACAATTTATGCGGAAGGCCAGCGCCGCTACGTCGAGTCTCTGTCGACCTACGCGCGCCA
>JAXDQN010000333.1:0-2774 GCA_034667865.1 Gammaproteobacteria bacterium | reverse complement strand
CTGAAAGCTAGTGGCCCGCAGCTAGCGGCCTAAAGAAACAAGGGCTCCAGAGAAGCCAAATTCACCGGCTTGCCCACATGGTAATCGAAGCCGGCCGCTTCGGACTTCTGACGCGCCTCTGGGGTATCGTAACCGCTCACCGCGATCAGCCGGGTTGTGGCGAACTGTTGCATCTGTCTCAAGCGGCGCGCCACGTCGTAACCGTCCATATCCGGCAGGCCGATATCCAGCAAGATCACCGTGGGTTGAAAATCCATCGCCACGTCGATCGCCTCGCGGCCGCTTGCCGCGCATCGCACCTCATGCCCCGCGTACGTCAGCAGCAGCCCGCTGCTTTCGCTGATATCGAGATTGTCGTCGACGATGAGAATCTTCGATTTCGTTGCGCCGCCGTTATGCGCCGGCGCAGCGGCGCGGTCATCCACAATCCGGCCGTGCTCTGCCGCCAGCGGCAGCCGCACGATGAATTCGCTGCCCAGGTTGATGCCCGAACTGTGCGCAACGACGGAACCACCATGCAGCTCCGCGAGTGTGCGCACCAGGCTGAGGCCTATGCCCAACCCGCCCTGCGAATGGGCCAACGAACGATCGGCCTGGGTGAACAGATTGAACAATCTCGGCATCAGCTCGGGATCGATGCCCTGACCGTCGTCACGCACGCTGAGCACCGCCATTGACGGCTCGGAACCGCGAGTCTTGGGCACCGCCACCTTGATCTCGATGCTTGCCCCTTCCTGGCTGTATTTGTTGGCATTGTTCAGCAAATTCATGATGATTTGGTCGAGGCGCGTGGCATCGCCGTCGACAATCACCGGCTGCGGCGGCAGGTTGATCCTCGCAGTCTGACGCTTGCTCTCGAACACCGGCTGCATATGGTCGAAGGTGCGTTCGGCCACGGCGCGTAAATCCAAGCGCTCGCACTGCAATTTTATCTGGCCGCGCTGCGCGCGCGCGGCATCCAGCAAGTCATACACCATGCGCGACATGTGCGTCACCTGGCGCTCGATCAGATCGCGGGCTCGATTGGTGACATCGTCCTTGGCCGGCGACATCTTCATGATCTGCACCGCATTGCGCAGCGGCGCCAGGGGGTTGCGCAGCTCGTGCGCGAGAATCGCCAGAAACTCGTTCTTGTGCTGATCGGCGGCCGCCAGCTCGTCCACGCGCTTGCGCAGGTTCTCCTGCGTGCGCGACAGCACGTCGATATCGATGAGCACGATGACGGCTCCGTCGACCAGACTGGTCTCGGTTCGATACGGCTGGATGCGCAGCAAGTAGGTTTTGTCCTGAGCATCGCGCACCTCGGTCTCGCGCACCTCGCCGCGCTCGATGACCTCTTGCAGCTGCTTGGCGAAATCCGGGATGTGCACGGTAAGGTTCATGTCGCCGATCGAGCGGCCCACGTCGCTCGGCATCAGGCTGAATAGTTTTTGCGCCAGCGGCGTGTAGCGCCGCACCCGCAGATCCCGCCAAACCATGACGACCGCCATCTGCACACTGCTGAAGACATTGTTCAGATCGTCGTTGGCACGGTCCAATTCTTCATTGCGGACCCGCAGTTCTTGGTTGACCGTGGTCAGTTCCTCGTTGCTGGACTGAATCTCTTCCTTGGAGGTTTCCAGTTCTTCGTTCGCGCTTTGCAGCTCCTCGTTGGTGGACTGCACTTCTTCGTTGGCGGACTGCAGTTCCTCATTGGAGGCTTGTTGCAGTTCGATGGTCGATTCCAGGTAATTGCGCGTCGCCGCGAGCTCTTGGCTGAGTATCTGAATCTGGGCGTCGGCGTCCTGCGCCGCGCCGGACGCGTCGATGCCGCGTGCCGCGAAAGTATCGTACTGCGCGTGCGGCGCATCCGCCGGTTCGAACAAAATACAGTAGCACCGCGATGCCGCGCCGGGACTCGCGACGGCGATGGCATTCAGGTCGATCTGCAGCAGGCCATCCTTGGACTTGAGCATGACGCCGGTTTCGCGTGCGGCGCCATCGCCCGATTTGACGCGCTGCAGAATGGCACGCAGCGGCGCCAGCAAGCCTTCGCGCGCCATCTTCAGCAGATTCAGGCTGGCTTTACCTTCCGCCCGGGTGAGGTAGGGGTCGGTGTCGCCGCGAAATTGCAGCACTTCGCCATCCTCGTTGACCACAACCCCGGGCGGCGCGTAGCGCTTGAGCAGCAACTTGTCCACCTCGCGCTGCAGATCGGCGGCCGGGTTGGTCGACAAAGGAACCAGGCGTCGCGATTGCACGGCAACGACGGCACCGCTGATGCCGGCGGTCGAGAATCCGACATCCAGACGCCGCGGTGCCGGGCGCTTGCCATAAATCTTGTGGTGCAAATCCTCCACCGCAAACAGTTCACGATGATAGGCCACCGTTTCGGAAGATCCCAAGAATAAAACGCCGTTCGGGGTCAGCGCGTAATGCAGCGCCGGCAGCAGGCGCCGTTGCAGCTCGGCTTGAAAATAAATCAAGGTATTTCTGCAGCTCAATAAATCGATGCGCGAGAATGGCGGATCGGTCAGCGCATTGTGCGGCGCGAACACACAGAGGTCGCGAATCGACTTGTTGACGCAATAACCCCCGTCTTGTTCGATGAAATACCGTCGCAGGCGCTCCGCTGAAACGTCCTGCTCGATGGATTTTGGATACCACGCCTTGCGGGCCTTTTCGATCGCGCCGTTGTTGATGTCGGTGGCAAAGATGACCAGCGGCGCGGGCTGTTGCTGCTCCAGCATGTACTCCTGCAGCAAGATGGCGAGCGAGTACGGCTCCTCGCCGGT
>JAXDQN010000332.1:0-3924 GCA_034667865.1 Gammaproteobacteria bacterium | reverse complement strand
ACCGGCGAGGCCAGCGCTAGTCCGCCGGCGAAGCTTTGGCCGCCCGGCGCCGTGTGACAGGCGCTGCAGTCGCCGGCGACGGCCAGGTAACGTCCCCGTTCGACAGAGGCGGCATCTGCGGCTGCGCTTCGACCGATGACGCGCGTGTGCGTGGGGACCAGCGCGTAGCCGACTACGCCGAGGAAAATCAGCAACAGAATCCCGAGCACCAGCAGCCCGCGCTTCATGCTTGCACCAATGCTCCCGGGCTTTTGATGTACTGCTCGCGAATGGCCTTGGCGGCCCAGTAGCTCAGTGCGCCCACCATGCCGGTGGGGTTGTAGCCGTTGTTCTGCGGGAAGGCGTTTGCCCCGGGCGCGAACACATTGGGCACATCCCACGATTGCAGGTAGCGATTCAGCGCCGAGGTCTTCGGGTCCGCGCCCATGATGGCGCCGCCGCAGGTATGCGTGCTCTGGTAGCGCGTGATGTTGTAATGCTCGCCGGGTTTCTTGGCATCGCCGGACAGCGCTTTGGGATTCAAGGTCTTGCACATCTCCAGCGCTTTGTTCACCAGAAACTGCGAGGCTCGAATCTCGTTGTCATCCCAATCGAAAGTCATGCGCAGCAAGGGGCGGCCGTAGGCATCCCGATAAGTCGGATCCAGATCCAGGTAATTGGTCCGATACGACATGCAAGCGCCTTGCACCTCGTAATAGAAAGAATGCCGAAACGCGTCCTTCACGCCTTTCTTCCAGGCACTACCCCAGTTGGGCACGCCCGGCGCGGTGGTGATGCCGCGGATGGGGCCCGCGCCCGGCTGACGGGCCCAAATCACGCCGCCGCCGATGAAGCCGGCCTTGGCATTGTCCAACTGATTGCCGTTCAAATCATCGAAGGTGGTGCCGCCGCCGCCGATGCCGATGAAGGGATTGGCCTGCACGCTTTCATCGAAGAACAAGGTGACGCGATTTAAGTTCTGATAGGAGTAATTGCGTCCGACCGTGCCGGTGTTGCTCACCGGATCGTAGGGCCGGCCGATGCCCGACAGCAGCATCAGGTGCACGTTGTACAGCGAGAAGGCGCACAACAACACCAGATCGGCCGGCTGTTCGGTCTCGCGGCCTTCGGCGTCCAGGTAGGTCACGCCGGTGGCGCGCTTTTTTGAGTCGTCCAAGTTCACGCGCAGGACCTGTGCATGAGCCCGCAGTTCGAACTCCTTGCGCAAGCGCAGCACCGGCAGGATGCTGGCGTTGGGCGAGGCCTTCGAATAGTTGAGACAGCCATAGTCGCTGCAGAAGCCGCAATAATTGCACGGGCCCATCTGACAACCGTACGGATTGACGTAGGGCGCCGAGGCGTTCGAGGCGGGAATCGGGTAGGGGCTGTAGCCCATGTCGCGCGCGGCTTTGTAGAACAATTCCGCGCCGAGATAATTGCGGTTCGGCGCCAGCGGGAAGTCGCGGCTGCGCGAACCTTCGAAAGGATTGCCGCCTGCCACTTTGACGCCATTGAGTACGCCGGCTTTTCCGGAGGTGCCGCAAACATATTCGAAGTGATCGAAGTGCGGCTCGAGGTCTTCATAAGAGAGCGGAAAGTCCGCGATGCTCATCGCCTCGGGAATGAACTTCGCGCCGTAACGCTGTTTCACGTTGCTGCGCAGGTTGAAATCCTCTCGCAGCGCGCGGAAATGACAGCCTGACCAGTGACTGCCGGCGCCGCCGACACCCGTGCCCGGCTTGAAGGAACCCATCTGCCGATACGGAACCGCCGTGTCCTTCTGGCTGTGGCGGGCGGTGATGGTTTCTTTCGACAAGCTCTGCAGAAATTTGCGATGAATGGAGCCTTCCAATTCATCGACGACGCGCGGGTAGGCAAAATCCGGTTGCGTATCGCGATCCGGACCGCGCTCCAAGGCCACCACGCTCAATCCTGCGTCGGTCAGTTCCTTCGCCATGATGGCGCCGGTCCAGCCCATGCCGACGATGACGGCGTCCACTTTGGGTTTGACGATGGCCACGCGATCAGCCTCGCTTGCCGGACAGGTCGACCGGCGGCAGCGGGTAGGGACGGTCCCGCACCTCGACCCAGTCGGTGTAATCCGCGCGCATGCCCGGGTAGCCAATCATTTTCCAGGCGGCCATGTGCTTGTTGCCGCCGTGTTTCGGATCGCAGAAGTAACCCATGCGCGTTTCGGCCAGGAGTTGAGTGAAAAATTCCTTGGCCGAAATGTTATCGAGTTCCAGCTTGCCGGCTTCGGCCGCCTTCAGGGTTTTCTCCTGCTCGGCATGATCGAGTTGCGCAAAGGTTTTTCCGTCGGCTGATTTCCGGCACTTAGCATCGATGGCCTGCATGCCGACGCGTAGAATGTCGCGCACGGGCAGACGCCCCTGATAGCCGAATTGAGGTGCGGCTTCGACGAAGGGCCCCTGCATGTACCAGATGTCGCCGCTGGCGTAGGGCGTCTGCATATGCCGGTCGATGAATTCCGGAACGCCCGCCTGCAAGGCGCCCGGGCCGACATCGTCGGGAGGAATCAGCCGATCGCATGCTGCAAGTACGAATGCCCATTCGGCGGCGTTGAAAAAAGTTGGTTTGTAGTCGGCCGCGGCGCCGCCGCCGGGGGATGGCGGCTTGTCGGAGCCTCGCGAGCAAGACGCGATGCCGGCGGCCGCCATCGGCGCCAGAGCAAGACCCTTGAACAGTTGACGCCGCGTAGGCGAGGGGGCGTTCTCGTCGCTCATTGGAACCTCATCCCGTCTTGCTCGCAGTGTCACATATCGTAACGCCGAAGGTTAGCCCAACGTGCGAAAATAACTGCCAATTGATTTTTCTTTGGAGAGTGTTATGGGCTTGAGATCGATCATGATGTTGCTGCTGCTGTCGGCTGCCAGTACGCAGGCATCCGCCGCAAGCGACGCGCCGGCCTATGGTCCGGAGCTGCAGGGATTCGACTATGGATTCCCGGTCGCGGATTTCAGCTTCAGCTCGCAGCGCCAGACCCTGCACATGGCGTACATCGATGTGCAGCCGAAGCAGCCCAACGGCCAGGTCGCGGTGCTGATGCACGGCAAGAATTTTTGTGCCGCCACCTGGCGTACTTCCATTGACGCGCTGAGCGGCGCGGGCTATCGGGTCATCGCCCCGGATCAGATCGGATTTTGCAAGTCGAGCAAGCCGGAGCGCTATCAATTTACCTTCCAACAATTGGCGCGCAACACGCATGCCTTGCTGACATCGCTGGGCATCAAGTCGGCGATCCTCATCGCCCACTCCACCGGCGGCATGATTGCGGTGCGTTACGCGCTGATGTACCCGGCAGAGACCCAGCGATTGGGCTTGGTCGACCCGATTGGTTTGGAGGATTGGAAAGCCAAAGGCGTACCCGCGGTGTCGGTGGACGACTGGTATGCGCAGGAACTGAAAACCAATGCCGACAGTATTCGCAAGTATGAAACCGACACTTACTATGCAGGCCACTGGAGCGCGGACTACGAACCCTGGGTGCGGATGTTGGCCGGCTTGAACGCCGGTCCCGGCAAGGAATTGGTGGCGTGGAATTCAGCGCTGCTGTACGACATGATCTACACGCAGCCGATCTACTACGAGTTGCAGAACATTGCCGTACCGACTCTGCTCATCATCGGCGACAAGGACAATACGGCCATCGGCAAGGCGTTTGCGGCGCCCGAGGTGCGCCCGACGCTGGGCCATTATCCGGAACTGGCCAAGAGCGCCGCGCAGCGCATACCGCACTCGACCTTAGTCGAGTTTCCGGAGCTCGGACACGCGCCGCAAATTCAAGACCCGGCGAAATTTCACCAGGTTTTGCTCAACTGGCTCAGCCACGCTGCGACGGAATGAACTCCTCCAGCACCGCCTTGCGCAGCAAATCCGGCGGCAACAAGCCTTGTTCCAGGATGAAGTCGTGAAACTTGTTCTGCT
>JAXDQN010000331.1:0-9801 GCA_034667865.1 Gammaproteobacteria bacterium | reverse complement strand
AAAGCTCTTCATTTCGGCCGATTCATTGCTGCGCGACTCCATGGAGCTGGGCCTGCGCGTCGTGCGCAGCGGCTTTAGGCCGACGTTTCTGGTCGGCATCTGGCGCGGCGGCGCTCCCATTGGCATCGCCGTGCAGGAAATCCTCGAATACAACGGCATTGAATGCGATCACGTATCGATCCGCACGTCTTCCTACGTAGGTATCGATCAGCAGTCGCGCACAGTGCGCGTGCACGCCGTCGACTACCTGGTGTCCGCGTTGAATGCCAACGACCAGCTGCTGCTGATCGATGATGTATTCGATTCGGGCCGCAGTCTCGAGGCCGTGATCGCCGAGCTGCGGCGCCGCTGCCGCCGCAACCTGCCGCAACAGATTCGCATTGCCAGCGTGTACTTCAAGCCGCAACGCAACCGCAGCAGCCTGGTGCCCGATTACTACGTGCGCGCCACCGATCAATGGCTGGTGTTCCCGCACGAGGTCAATGGTTTGACGCGCGAGGAGATACTTGCCAACAAGCCCGTGGATGCGAGTTTTTTCAAGGCACTCGGCGACTAATCCGGTCCCCTAATTCCGCAGCGCGAAACACTGGCCGCGAACGGAAAGCGCGTATGCTGGTTCAATGGCAACGCAATCGATCGAAGTCGCGCCATCCGGCGAGGTTACGCCAGCGAGCGAGACCACCGCCTATCCGTCATCCCTCGTTGCCTGGTACAGCGTCTCGGTACTGATGCTGATGTATGTGTTCTCGTTCATCGACCGCACCATCATCTCCTTGTTGGTGGGGCCGATGAAGCGCGATCTGCATATCAGCGATACGCAGATCGGTTTGTTGCAGGGTACGGCCTTTGCACTGCTGTACACATTCCTCGGGCTGCCCATCGCGCGCCTCTCCGATCGCCACAGCCGCAAATCCATCATCGCAGCCGGCGTATTCATCTGGTCCATCATGGCGTGTCTGTGCGGCCTGGCGCGGAGCGCGGGCCAACTATTCCTGGCGCGTATCGGCGTGGGTGTGGGCGAGGCGGCACTATCGCCGGCCGCCTATTCGATGATCACCGACAGTTTTCCGCGCCGCCAGCTGGGCAAGGCTTTCAGCGTTTACAACGTGGGCATTACCATCGGCGCGGGCACTGCTTTGCTGGTTGGCGGCCTGGTGGTGGGCGCGGTATCGCGTCCCGGCGCCAGTTATACATTGCCGATCTTTGGCGACGTGCACGCCTGGCAATTGGGGTTCATCGTCACCGGCGCGCCGGGGCTGATGTTGCCGCTGTTGTTGCTGACGTTTCGCGAGCCGGTGCGTCGCGGCATGCTGCGCAGCGCAGCCCAAGCGGGCACGCCCGCGGCGCCATTGAAGCCGCCGCTGGCGGATGTGCTGCGCTACATCTGGCGCAACAAAAATTTCTATGCACCGCATTTTTTTGCCATGGCATTGTTGGCGATGGCCGGCTACAGCGCGGCGGCATGGTTGCCTGAAGCGTTGGTGAGAAGTTACCCGGTCACGGCCGGCCAGGCGGGCAGGTACATCGGCATTTCCACCATCGTGATGAACTCATCCGGCATGTTGCTGGCCGGAGTGCTCTGCGACCGGCTGACGCGCGGTGGTTCCAAGGATGCGCCCATCATCGTGGCACTGATCTCCGCCTGCGGCATTGGTACCTTGAGTTGCTTTCCGTCGGTGATGCCGACTCTCACCTGGGTTTGGATTGCGCTGTTCGCGCAAGGCATGACTTTCAATGCGTACAACGCCGTAGGTCCGATGGCGGTCAATCAAGTGACCCCCAACCAATTCCGCGCCCAGGTTTCCGCGGTGTATCTGTTCGTCGTCAACGCGCTGGGATTGGGTGTCGGGCCGGCGCTGGTGCCGTTCTTGAACGAACATCTGTTCCACGATCCGCACCAACTGCGCTACAGCTTGGTGATTGTGGTGTTCTCCTCAGCTGCGATTGCCGTCACGCTGTTGCTGATCGAGCGCCCCATTTACCGCCAAAAGCAGATCGAAGCAGCGGCTTGGCAGTAGCCCGCCGGCGCGACCCGCGCAATCAATTGGCGGCCGGCGGCCGCTCGTAGAATTGCGCGATGCGGCCGCCATCGACCACCAGATCATGCGCATTGACGAAACTGCCGTCGTCGCTGGCCAAGAATACCGCGGCGTGCGCGATGTCGTCGGCCACGCCGGAGCGGGGCAGCGGCGTGGCGCGCGCCAGGTTGGTTTCCAGCTTGGCCAATTTGCGCGCGTTGTCCTCCGCGCTCAAGGTTTGCGCGCGCGCCGAACCGCCCCAGAAGATGGGCGTGGCGATGGCGCCGGGCGATATGGAATTGACGCGAATTCCGCTGGGCCCGAGTTTGACCCCGGCGATGCGCGTGAGGTGACTGACCGCGGCTTTGGCGGTGGAGTAGAGCATGCCGCCCTGGCCGAGGCGGTGTGCTGCGATGCTGGAATTATTGATGATGGCGCCGCCCTGGGTCATGACGCGCGCGGCGTGCTTGATTCCGAACACCACGCTGCCGACCAATAATTTCATGCCGAATTCGAATTCAGCCTCGGTAATGCTGTCCAGTTCACCGGGCGTGGATGCGCCGGCGTTGTTGAACAGGCAGTCGAGCTTGCCGAAGTGCTTCACGGCGGCATCGAGCGCGGCGGCAATTTCACCCTCGTGCATCACGTCCGCGGGGTGAAAAATCGCGTTCAAGCCCAGTTCCTGCGCCAGGACTTTACCGCGGGTTTCGGAGCGCCCGACGATCAATACCTGTGCGCCCTCAGCCACGAAGCGGCGTGCCGTGGCCTCGCCGATGCCGCTGGTGGCGCCGGTGATGAGCGCAGCTTTTCCGATTAATTTTCCCGACATCGATATTCCCCCGGTTGATCGCGGCGAGAGTATCACTCTTAGATTAGCGGCGTGATGATCCCGGTGGTGATGGGAGCGTGCGAGGCGGAATGATGAAACGATTCGATGAAGTTGTGCATGATCCGCTGCCAATTCACAATGAAATTATCGAAAAATTCGCGCACTTCGGGAATGTGCGTATATGCAAACCAGATGACGAGGACAAAAACGCCCAGCGACAGCACTTGATAGCTTGCCGAAAGCCAGTGCATGTCGGGACCGCTGTTGCGGTAGAAGATTGCCTTGCGCACATGGCGCAGCGGCGAGCCGATCGCGGAGAAAATCAGGATGATGAGCAGCACCGCGGCCCAAAGCGGGATATCCGGCGGCAGCTGCCAGCCTAGCAAGCCGCCGCTGCTGGCGAGCACCACGATGGCCGCGATGGCTACGCAACCGAGCAACGTGTCGAGGATGGCGAGGATGGGAATCATCAGCCCCGCGAACAAGTGCCCGGCGTAACCGGGGCCGTTGCGAAACTCATAGACGTTGCGCTGAAAATTGTGTCCCCACCAGATGCGTTCGGTGCGCCACTTGCGGCGCCACTCGCGCCGCTGCTGGCTCCAGTGCCGCCGCCACTCCTTGCCGTCTTTGAATTCCGCGTAATGCTTCTTGGCGCGGTCGATGACTTGCTGGGCGTTGAACGGCGCACCCGCGGCTGCGGCATGCTCCTCGTCGGTATTGGCAAACGGCACGACCAACATCATGACAATGTAGACCGTCACACCCAATCCGTAAGTCAACACCGTGAATAGCGCGAACAAAATACGCACCACGGTCACATCGATATCCAAATAGGCCGCGATGCCGGTGCAGACGCCGCTGATCATGGCGCCTTCGCGAATCTGGTACAGGCGTCGCACCGATGGACCCTGCGATGCGTTCTTGGTTGCGCCCGGTTGCGCGGACGCGGGGTCCGGAGTCGCGCCGGCAGCGGACTGGGCTGTGTCGTTCGGTGGCGCCGCGCCGGCGGATGACGCACCGCCTTCGGATTGCACCGGACCCATTTGCTTGACGACGTCGTCGATCTCCGCCGCTGTCAGAACATTCTTGTGCGGACTGAGAAAATGCGAGCACTTGTCCGCGATGGCCTGTTCCAGGTCAGCCATGATCTCCGTCTTGTCCGGATTGGCGGCGAGCTGCGCTTGTGCGCGCTCCAAGTAAGTACGCAACGTTAGGAAACCCGGCTCTTCCAAGTGAAAGGCGATGCCATTGAGATTGACGATGATGACGGTGTTCATTTCAGCGCCCTAACTGGTTAATTGTTGTGTTGAGGTAATCCCAATAATCTGCGAACTCGGAAAGCTGCAATTTCCCTTTGGCCGTCAGCTTGTAGTACTTGCGCGGCGGACCCGCCTCGGACTCCTGCCACTCGTAGTCCACCAGCTCCTCGCGACGCATCTTGCTGAGCAGGGGATACAACGTACCTTCCTGGGTGGCGAAGTCGGTCGCGTTCAAGCGCTTCATCATGTCGGCGACGTAAACCTTGTCGGCCGAGATGATTTTCAAGATCAGGAACTCCAGCAGTCCTTTGCGGATGGCATTGAATTTTTGATCGGGTGTCATTTATTAAAGCTACCTTGGAGTAACAAGGTACCAATACATTAAAAGGCTGTCAATGGGGTTGGAGGGGGCGTAATCGAGTTATTGAGGGCTTAAAAGCCCAGATTGGGCAATCGCAGGAATTGACGAATCGGTGCCACAGGCACGCAAGCAGACTCAAGGGATTCTGCGGGGTCCGCAGTTGGCGCGTCGCAGGGCCGAATTACAGGTTCTGTATCGCGCGCAACGCGGGCGGGCGTCAACCCTTCAATCGACGGCGTTTGCGCAGATATGCGCCGACGCTCTAACCCAGCCTGCCCCGCACGCGGGAAAACACACTCTCCGTGATCTGCGCGCTGGTCTGCTGCATTTGCTCCATCTCGGCGAGGGCTTGATCGGCGAATGCACGGTCCTTCAAAGAGGGCACGTTGATATAAACGTTCAGCGCCGCGCTGCGCAGCGCAGTGTTGGCGGCCAACACGCCGACACCCGCGTCGCTGATGACGCCGGCAAAACCGTGCTCGGCGGCGCGCTGGGATAGGGCAATGACTTCGGCGCAAGCGCGCGCACAGTCGAGCGGAGTTTCAGTCGCGCTGCGCAGGCTGTGTTGAATGGCCTCGGCGCGACACAGTTTTTCATCCTCGGTGGCTTTGGGCAGCCGATAGGCTGCCATCAGGCCATCGAATGCCGCGACGTCGTCAGCGACCATGGCGGTGAGTCGGGCGCGCAGCTTTTCCGATTCAGCGCGCACCGCCTGCATTTCCGCTGCCGCGGCTTCCTGGCCTTTTTTGCCCAAGGTGACATTGCACACCATGGAAATCAGCGCCGCACCCATGGCGCCCATGATGGCTGCGGCGCTGCCGCCGCCCGGGGTGGGCGCCGCACTCGCCAGATCATCCAGAAGCTTTTCCACGGAGAGCTGCGTGATCATGTGCCCACCATGGCCTTGGCAACGGCATAAATCTCAGCCGCGTCCAGCAACAAATCATTCTGCTCGAACAGACGCGCAATGCAGGCGCGGTGCACGGCGAGTTTCAAGGCGCCGAAGCCCAAAGGCCCAAACACCGTCTTGCCATGGCTCACCACGCCGCGATCGCTCATGCCGATGCCTTCGATGCCCGCAGGCGGCGAGGCGTTGGCATCGGCAACCAATTCCAAACTGGCATGTTGTTGCCACTGGGCGGCGCTGAGCAGGGTGATGCCGGCTGCGCCGGTGGCCAGCACGATGTGCGCGCCGTCGACGGCACGGCCGCGCTCATCGTTGCTCGGCGCTTCGATGGCTTCGATGTCGGCGCCGAAGCGTGCTTTGAGCGAATCGCATGCCGCTTGCACCACGGCGTGTTTGCGGCCGGTTATCGCAACTTGGGCGCCTTCGCTCGCCAGCAGCACCGCGGCGCGTTGGCCTACGGGACCGGTGCCGGCGAGCACCACGGCGCGCTTGCCGGTGAGCGCGCGATTGTGCGCCAGCCACGCGACGGCGGCGGATGCGGTGGTGTTCGAGCCGTTGCTGTCGAACATCACCGAAACGCGAAACTTGGCGAAGAATTTCGCCTGGATGGCGGCGAGCACGGCTTCGCCCGCCGGCAGATTGCCGCCACCGACAAAAATGGCAGTGTTCTTCTTGTCTTTGGGCGAGCGCGTAAAGATCGCGCCCTCCACCAAGCCGCCGACATTCTGCGCATTGACGCCGCCGTAGGCGGTGATGTGATCGGCGCCGCCATCGTAGCCCACCACATTGTCGAATACCGAAGGCAGAGCGTCGGTGTCGAATTGGTACAGCAGTTTTTTTACGATGTCACCAGATGCTGCGGCTTGCCGGCCACCCACAGATCGACATTGTCGACCAGCTGATTGGCGAGGAATTGCATGGCGCCATCCGACGCCCAGGCAATATGCGGCGTCAAAATGAAATTCGGCCGGCGCACATCGAGCAACGGATGGCCGTTGCGAGGCGGCTCGACGGTGAGGACGTCGAAGCCGGCGCCGGCGATCAAGCCTTCATCCAGCGCTTGAATGAGCGCTGCTTCGTCGACCAGGCCGCCGCGCGCGGTGTTGATCAGCAGAGCGTTGCGCTTCATTTTTCGAAATGCGTGGATGTCGATCAGGTTGCGAGTGGCCGGCACCAGCGGGCAGTGCAGGGAAATCACATCGGATTGGGCCAGCACTTCTTCATGCGGCGTGAAGCTGACGCCGTCCATCTTCGGCGGCGGATGATCTGCGAACAGCACCCGCATACCGAAGGCACGCCCGATGGCGGCGGTGCTTTGGCCGATGGCGCCCTCGCCGATGATGCCCAGGGTCGCGCCATGCAAATCGCCGATGGGGTGCGTGAAGAAACAGAATTGCTCCGACTTGTTCCAGACGCCTGCTTCCACGTCCTGGCGGTAGGCCAGCAGATTGCGGCGCAGTGCCAGAATCATGGCAAAGGCATGTTCGGGAACCGTGTGCACGGCGTAGTTGCGGATATTGGCCACGGCGATGCCGTGTTGCTTGCAATGGGCGATGTCCACCACGTCGTAGCCGGTGGCCGCGACCGCGATCATTTTCAGCTGAGGCAGCTGCTTTAGAGTATCTGCGCGCAGCGGCACCTTATTGGTTATGGCGATGGTGGCGTCTTTGAGGCGCGCGACCACCTGTTCCGGCGCGGTTTTTTCGTGCTCGATGTAGTCGGCATCGAATGCGAATTTGCGGACCGTCGCTTTCAGGGAAGCACGGTCCAGAAACACCACCCGCGTGGTCACGAGGCGACTGTGGCGTCAGCCGATCGCACGGGATTGGTCGATGCCGCAGACTGCGCAGCCTTACGCCAAAACTTTTGCGCGGCCGCGACGCCGCTGCCTGCTTCGATCTCGATGCCTACATCGTTCATTGCCATCTCCGCTCCTGCGATCGCGCCGAGCAACATGAGCTCGTTGATGTCGCCCATGTGTCCGATGCGGAATACTTTGCCGGCGACCTTCGACAGTCCGGCGCCCAGAGATAGATTGTAGCGTTTGTACGCGCGCGCAATCACCTCGACTGCGTTGGAGCCGGTCGGCACCACGATGGCGGACACCGTGTCGGACTGCCACTTCGGGGCCACCGCGCACAGCTTCAGCTGCCAGCCTTGTTGGACCGCCGCGCGCGCTCCACCGGCCAGAAATTTGTGGCGCGCGAAGACATTCTCCAGGCCTTCTTCGGCCAGCATGGCCAGGGCTTCGCGCAGGCCGTACATCATCGGGATGGGCGGCGTATACGGGAAATACCCATTGGCATTGGCCGCTATCATGTCCGCATATTCGAAGTAGCAGCGCTTGAAGGTGGAGCTCTTCGAGGCCTGCAAAGCTTTTTGACTCACGCAGGTGATGCCCAGGCCGGGCGGCAACATCAATCCTTTCTGCGAGCCGCTGATGCAGACATCGACGCCCCATTCGTCCATGCGGAAATCGATGCACGCCAGCGAGCTGACCGCATCCACCATCAAGAAGGCGGGGTGCTTGGCGCTGTCCATGGCGCGACGGATCGCCGCGACGTCGCTGGTGACGCCGGTGGCGGTTTCGTTGTGGCACACCAGAACGGCCTTTATCTTGTGCGCACTGTCGGCTTCGAGCGTCGCCAAGGTTTTATCGACCGGCGCACCTTCGCCCCAAGGCGTTTCCTGAATCTCGACGTCAAACCCCAAGCGTTGGCACATGTCGGTCCACAGGTGACTGAACTGGCCGAAGCGAGCGATCAACACCTTGTCGCCCGGGTTGAGGACATTGGTCAGCGCTGCCTCCCAACAACCGGTGCCGGAGGAGGGGAAAATGAACGGCGTGCCGGTCTGCGTTTTGAAAATCGGCTTCAGGCCATTCAAGCAGGCGAAGGTCAGCTCAGGGAAATCCGGAGAGCGATGATCCTCCATCGGGACCCCCATGGCGCGCAGCACGCGGTCGGGCACATTGGTCGGTCCGGGGACGAATAACGAATTACGGCCAGCCATGTTGATCTCCTGTAAAAATGCGCCGATCGTCGGCAATCGCGAATTACGAGTATCCTTCCCTTTTCTCTAGGCAACCGCACGCACTTTATGAGATGGTGCGTGTCCATGCCTCGTGATATATGAAATATCACCCCGCATACTAAGCCAGAAATGAAGGGGAGAAGCAAATGCGCGTCGCCATCATAGGGCAGAGGGACTTCGGCCAAGCCGTTCTCGATGCCTTCATTCAGCGCGGTGATACTGTCGCCGGCGTGTTCTGCGCGCCGGAAAAACCGGCCGAGTCCGCGGATCCCTTGCGACTCGCGGCTGAAGCGCGCGGTATTCAAACGTGGCGGCTGCCCTCGCTACGGGTCGAAGAGGCGCGCCACGCGCTGGCTTCGCTCAAGGCGGACATCGGCGTGCTCGCCTATGTACTGCAGTTCGTGCCGCAGGATTTCGCGACCATTCCGATCCACGGGATGATCCAATATCACCCCTCGCTGTTGCCGCGCTACCGCGGACCCAGTTCCATCAACTGGCCCATCATCTTGGGCGATACCCGCACGGGCCTGACGATTTTTCGACCGACGGATGGCTTGGACGAGGGTCCGATCGTGCTGCGAAAGGAAACGCCCATCGGTCCGGACGACACGGTGGCCAAGGTGTACTTCGAGCGGCTGTTCCCGATGGGAGTCGCGGCCCTGATGGAGGCCGCCGACTTGATCGTCAACGGCAAGTCGCAGGCGACGGTGCAGGATGAATCGCAGGCCAGTTACGAGGGCTGGTGCCGTGATCCGGAGGCGCTGATCAATTGGCATAACCATGTGGGCCAAGTCTATAACTTGATCCGCGGCTGCAATCCGGCGCCCGGCGCTTGGACGTTGTTCAATGGCAAGAAATTACGGATCTTCGATGCACGCAAGCACGCGGCAATGACGTTTTCACAGGTCAAGGGCAAGGTCGGGGCGGTCACCGCCATCGGCGAGAGCAGCATCACGGTAACCGCGCAGGGCGGTCAAATCGAGGTGCTCAAGGTCCGCTACGAGGGAGGCAAGAAGATTCCCGCACCGCAGTTTTGCAGCGAAGCGGGCTTGGGCGTCGGAACCGTGCTCGGCGCGTGAGTCAAACCGCGCCCCGCACAGCTACACCGTTAGTACGATCTTGCCGATGTGGTTCGAGGTCTCCATCAATCGATGTGCTTCGCTGGCCTCATTCAGCGGAAAGGTTTTGAAGATCACGGGTTTCACTTTGCCGGCGGCAATCAGAGGCCAGACGTTCTGACGCATGGCATTCGCGACCGCGGCTTTCTGCGCCACGGTACGCGCCCGTAAGGTCGAGCCGGTCAAGGTCACGCGCTTCATCATCAGCGCCACCATGTTGATTTCCGACTTGGTCCCGCCGAGCGTTGAAATCGTCACGATGCGGCCTTCGATCGC
>JAXDQN010000330.1:0-2735 GCA_034667865.1 Gammaproteobacteria bacterium | reverse complement strand
CTTGACTTGTAACATCTACACGTACATGTACCGAAAATAATCGGCGCGGCATTGCGATCGCGCAATCCTTTGCTACCCTGACGGGTGCAAAAAATTCCCTATTTGGATGGCCTGCGCGGCTACTCGATTCTTTGTGTCATCGTCTTGCACCTCAGCGGCTCGCTGCCGCATCCGTCCACCTGGCTGATGCCGGTGCTGCTGTTGTTCGGCAACGGCGAGTTCGGCGTAGATATATTTTTCGTGATCAGCGGATTCTTGATCACGACGCTGCTATTGCGGGAACGAGAACAAACAGGAGACATCTCGCTGCGCGGATTTTATCAGCGGCGCGTCGCGAGAATTCTGCCCGCCGCGTATTTGTACATATTGGCCGTGGGCCTGCTGTGGGCGTCGGGTTTCCTGCGACTGGGGCCGGGCGATTTCGTGGACGCCGCGACCTTTACCTGGAACTATGGCGATCTACTGCACTGGTTCAACAACTTTCCGGATGCCCAGGTACTCAATCACTTCTGGTCGCTGTCGCTGGAAGAACAGTTCTACCTCGTGTGGCCCGGCTGCCTGCTGCTGCTGGGCCGCGGGCGTGCGCTGCGCGTGACGTTGGTCTGCCTGGTGCTGCTGCCGGCGGTGCGATTCGCCAGTTACTTCGCAACACCCAGTCTGCGAAGCCAGCTCACTGAAATGTTCCACACCGGCATCGATCAAATATTTTGGGGGGTGGCCATTGCACTGGTCCTGGGCAGCGAACAGGAGCGGCGCTGGACCGCAAACAAATGGTTTGGACGCTTTGTCGCCGGCTACACAGCATTCGTGGTGTTCGCTGTGGGCGGCGCAGGGCTGCTCGTGCCCGCTGTCAATCGCTTCCTCGCACCGAGCGCCTACTGTAGTTGTGCCGCCCTGGTCATCTTGTGGCTGCTATCGGGCCGCGGCGGCGCAGTGCGCACGGTACTCGAGTACCGCTGGATCCGCTGGGTCGGCACGCTGTCATATAGTCTTTACATCTGGCAGCAGATCTTTCTCGTGCCCCACTCGCCCCTGCACGCGCGCCTGCCGCTCGGCATCGCCTGCGCCGTGCTGGCGGCGATCTTGAGTTACTATTGCGTCGAAGCGCCGCTGCGTAAAACAATTCGCGCTGCGTTCTCTAAACCGGCACTAGCGCCAGCACACGCAGCGGACTGCCGGAACCGTTGACGATTTTTAGCGGCGGCGCGATGACCACGGCGCCGGTGGGCGGCAGTTGATCCAAGTTCGTGAGACTCGCAAGTCCGAATCGATTGGCGCCGTGCATGATGGTGTGACACGGAAACATTGGATTGAAAGTAGCAGCCTGACCTGCATCGGTGCCGACTGTTTCCACGCCGACGCCAAGAATGTCGCGTTCCTGCGCGAGGAAAGGTACGCACTCCGGATGAAAGCCCGGCGTATGCGGACCATCGGCCCCGATGTTCAGGAAGGACTCGCCGGGCCGTTTCGACCAGTCGGTGCGAATCAGCACCCAGGCGCGGCTCGGGATCCGTCCATGGCGCCTTTCCCATTCCTCCACGATGGCCTGAGTCAACAGGAAATCGGCGCTTGCGCGCACCTGTGGCGAAACATCGATGACGCAAGCGGGGCCGATGAAACGCTCCACCGGGATATTGTGGGTCGCGTTATCCGGATAGTCCTTGCCGGTGACCCAATGCACGGGTGCATCGAAGTGCGTGCCGGTATGCTCGCCGCAACTGATGTTATTCCAGTACCACGCCGGGCCACGCGAGTCGTAGCGCGAGATCTCTTCCAACGCAAAGGGTTTTGAAGGTGCGAACTGCTCAGGTAAGCGGATCGTTTGCGTGGCGGCCTCGAGCGGAACCGTAAGATCGACCACGCGAATGCCGCCGTGCAAAATACCCTCGACCAGCGTGGACAATGTCTGTGAATGGGTGGCCATTTGTTCTCTCGCGTTTTGTGAGCGCTATTCAGGGAGGCTGTCAGTAATTGATCGAGGGATTGTCGCCTGGATAGATCACCCCCACGATATCAAATCCGCCGGGCGTCGTGCATTGCACGGAATGCAATTGCTTGCGCGGCAGGAACAATACATCACCCGCGACCACATGGGTCTTCGCGTGCTCGGTCCAAACGACGCCTTCGCCATTTAGGAAGATGAGCGCCTCCTCGTACAGATGCCGATGCGGCTCAGCTTTGGAGAGCGGGATGTTGCCGATAAACTGGGTCACCACCGTCGAGCCGTGTTCGCGATTGACCAGCATCTGGTAGTAGCGCTCCGCCATTTTGTGGCGCTGGGCTGGATCGATCGTTGCGACCCGATCCGGATACTGCGCCTCGAAGTTCGCCGGCATCTCTCCAGCCACAACGAGATCCTCGCTGCCCGGACCATTGG
Source organism: Gammaproteobacteria bacterium (assembly GCA_034667865.1). Classification (GTDB taxonomy): domain Bacteria; phylum Pseudomonadota; class Gammaproteobacteria; order Steroidobacterales; family Steroidobacteraceae; genus Bog-1198. The sequence goes on along the minus strand of JAXDQN010000330.1, from coordinate 358 downwards.
AAATGAAGTATTTGATCGGCACGCCTGAAGTATTGTGCACCCTATAGGCTTCATCGGGCCGAATGTAGATGCCGGTCAGCGGTTCCACGGCGAAGTGCCGCCCGCTGATTTCAATATCGCCCTTGCCCTGCGTTACGAACAGCACCGTATGGCGACCGTCCGCCGCAATCACCGGCGAGCTGCCGCGAGCTACTTGCGCGTAAAACTGCGATTGAAACAGCGCGCCGAAGCTCGGCGTCACGACTTGGCAATAGCTCATCGCGCCGCGCGCGCGCAGCGTTGCGCGTGCAGTGGAGAAAACATAGCACTGCCCATCGAGCTGAACGATGGGCCCGGTGCCAGGCGCAACCAGCGGCAC
>JAXDQN010000329.1:0-6594 GCA_034667865.1 Gammaproteobacteria bacterium | reverse complement strand
CGGCGAGACTTGGATCTCCGGCAGACGCGAGGGCGCCACCGTCATGGTGTCATTCGGCAGTGAAATCGACTGCGGCCCCGCGCCGATCAGTTTTTCGAGCGGCAGATACATCATATTGTTGCCGTTCTTGGTGTCGACGATGACCTTGCGTGAGTTTCTATAGACGTTTTCCATGGCCTCCAGGTACATGCGTTCGCGCGTCACCGCGGGTGCATGCTCGTACTGCGCCAACACCTGATCGAAGCGCGAGGTATCGCCTTGGGCGATCGCCAGCACCTGCAGGCGATACGCTTCCGCATCCAACATATTTTTAGCCGCCTGGCCGCGCGCCCGGGGCACGACATCGTTGCGGTAGGTCTCCGCGTCCTGCTGGTAACGCTGCCGATCTTTGTCCGCCTTGATGGCGTCGCGCTGCGCATCCTGCACCGGCTCGGGGACCACGACCCCCAGCAACTTCACGTTGATGATGTTCACGCCCATGTCGTAGTTATTGATGGTTGCCTGCACCAGCACCTTGGCGCGATCGGTGATCGACGGATCGAAACCCAGCGCCTTGTCGAGCGATGCCTGCCCCACGGCTTCGCGCATGGCGCTTTCGCTGACCTGCTTCAAGGTGTCTTCGACATCTTTGACTTTGAACAGATACTTCATGGCATCGGGTTGGGTGTACTGCACGGCCGAATTGACTTCGACCAAGTTGGTGTCGGCCGTCAGCATGCGCGCGTCATCGGGAACGCTGTATTGCTGCGAGACATTGACGATGCGCTTGGATTCGATCGGCCAGGGCAGATGCCAGTTGTAGCCGGGACCGGTGATCTGCGTGAATTTGCCGAAGCGCAGGATGACGGCGCGCTCCTGGGCATCGACACGGTAGACGCCGCTGCCGACCCAAATGGCCGCGATCAAAATCAAGATGCCGCTCAAACCACGGCTGAAGCCGGGCGTGCCTTGGCCGCCGCCCAAACCGCCGCCTCCGCCTCCCCGGCCGAACAGCGCGCTCAATCGGCGCTGAAAGTTCCGCAGGATGTCATCGAGGTCGTTTTGCGCTTGCTGTGGGCGATTCCACGGATTGCGTTTTTCGCCGCCAGGTTCGTTCCAAGCCATGTAGAGATGCCTAATGAGAAGAAGCCGCGCATTCTAGCAGTCGACTGGGCACTCACAAGGCGCTTATGCCACGCGCTGCTCGCGAGCCGCGCGCGAGGCCCCCGGAGATTCGACTTCCTTGACGCCTTTTGCACCCAGCAGCTTGGCGACTTCGGCCAAATCCAGCTCGACCTCCATGTCCCAACTGCCGTCTTCGCACTGGCGTTCCGAGCGCACCGCATTGCGCGTGTACAGTTCCGAGCGGACCGCCGCCGCCGCCAATTCCAGATGCAGGGTGCGGCGCACTTGGTTCGGCCGCACGGCATGCGCCATGGAATCGCGCAGCAGATCCAAGCCCCGGCCGCTGACGGCCGACGCCCACACTTGGGTTGCCACCTCGTCGGCGCCCAGCACCGCCCGGGGCGCATCGCCGCTTAAGTCGATCTTGTTGAAAACCAGCAATTCGCGAATCTCGCCCGCGCCGATGCCCCGCAATACCTCGCGCACCTGAGCGATGCGTTCATCGCGCAATGGATCGCTGGCATCCACCAGGTGAAGCAGCAAATCTGCCTCGCGGGCCTCCTGCAGCGTGGATCGGAACGCCGCCACCAGTTCGTGGGGAAGCTGGCGCACGAATCCCACGGTGTCGGCCAAGACCACCTCGCCGACGCCGGCCAGTTCCACCCGTCGGACCGTCGGGTCCAGGGTGGCGAACAGTTGGTCGGCCACATAGGTCGCTGATCCGGTGAGCGCATTGAACAGCGTGGATTTGCCGGCATTGGTGTAGCCCACCAAGGCGACGGTGGGTACCGGCACTTCCCGACGCACATGCCGGCCCGTATCGCGTTGCCGGTCGAGCTTCTCGAGCCGGGTGCGCAGGGTGCGAATGCGCTTGGCGATCAAGCGTCGATCGGTTTCCAATTGAGTCTCGCCGGGACCACGCAGGCCGATGCCGCCCTTCTGGCGCTCCAAGTGGGTCCAGCCGCGAACCAGGCGAGTCGCGAGGTGCGATAGCTGCGCGAGTTCCACTTGCAGCTTGCCTTCAAAACTGCGCGCGCGCTGAGCGAAGATGTCTAGTATCAGTCCGTTACGATCCAATACTCGACGCCCCGTCAGCTTTTCCAGATTGCGTTCCTGGCTTGGCGTGAGCGTCTGATCGACCAAAATCAGGTCTGCATGATGCTCTTCCGCGAAGGCGCGTATTTCTTCCGCCTTGCCGGAACCCACGAAATATTTGGGATCAGGCTTGGCGCGGTTCGCCAGAATCACGCCAACGCCGATGGTGCCGGCCGAGGCGGCCAGCGCCGAGAATTCCGCTGTGTCATTTGGATCCACCGGCTGACCGATGCCGACGCCGACGAGCACAGCGCGCTCGCCGCCCCGGGGACGCTCAAACAATTGCAGAGCGGTACTCACTCATTCGACGATGGCCGGTTCCGTAACTTCGCCGTCTTCACCCGTCGGCAGACGCACATTGCGCGCCGGCACCACGGTGGAAATGGCATGTTTATAGACCATCTGACTCACGCTATTTCGGAGCAACACCACGAACTGGTCGAATGAATCGATCTGTCCCTGCAGCTTGATGCCGTTCACCAGATAAATCGAAACTGGCACTCGCTCTTTGCGCAGGGCGTTGAGAAATGGATCCTGTAGTGACTGGCCACGGGCCATGGAAAGCTCCTTATTTTTTAGTGTCATTTGTATTGCCCTGTCACTTCCCTGCGCCACGAGGCAGATACCCAAATAATGCTAGCACAGCGCCATGACCGCAGTATCTCCACGGTCACTTTGCAAATCCGCCCTCGGACAGTGCATCCATAATCATGTGTGCGGCATCCGGATGCATAGCGTCAAACCATCGCGCCTGCGTGCGTTTGCGCAACCAAGTCAACTGCCTCTTGGCCAGTTGTCGCGTCGCGGCAATCGCCTGCCTGGATGCTTCGTCTATCGCTATCTCTCCTGCTATATGCCGCCACATCTGCCGATATCCGACCGCACGCATGGACGGATGTTCCGCGGTTAAATCGCCCCGCGCGAAAAGCTCCGTCACCTCGGCATGCAGCCCGGCTTCAAGCATGCGCTTGAATCGCAGTTCAATTCTATGGTGTAAATCATTCCGTTCAAGGGGAGCAAGGGCAATTTCTCGGACGTTGACGTCGGCGAATGCCGACACGCGCGACTGTTGCAGAATTGAAATAGGTTTGCCCGTTAAATGGAACACTTCGAGCGCGCGTTGGATGCGCTGCGGATCATTTGCATGAATGCGCTGTGCGGCGAGCGGATCGACGGCAGCCAACTCGCGGTGCATCGCCGGCCAGCCCAGCTCCGCGGCGCGCGCATCGATGCGCGCGCGGAGCTCCGCATCCGCCGCCGGCAGATCGGCAATTCCTTCGCTAAGCGCATGAAAATACAGCATGGTTCCACCCACCAGCAGCGGCTGACGGCCTCGAGCCCAGATGTTCTGCATCACCTGCTGCGCATCGAGAATGAAGTCGCCGGCCGAATAACCCGCGGCCGGGTCGCGGATATCGATCAGATGATGCGGGACCCGCGCGCGGGTGGCGGCGTCCGGCTTGGCAGTGCCGATATCCATGCCTCGATACACAAGCGCTGAATCGACACTGATGATTTCCAAGGGCAATTCCTGCGCCAGTTGCAGCGCCAATTCGGATTTGCCGGATCCCGTCGGTCCCATCAGCAAAACCGCGCGGCGCGGTGTAGGGGATTGCGGCACCTCTGCCTGCCTATCGACCGCGCAAGAAAAGCCGATCGAGATCGTGCAGCGACAGCCGCACCCAGGTGGGACGGCCGTGGTTGCACTGATCGGCGCGCTCCGTGCCTTCCATTTCGCGCAGCAAGGCATTCATCTCAGGCAGGCTCAGATTGCGCTGCGCACGAACGGCGGCATGACAGGCCATCGTGGCAAGCAGGTGATTGATCGATTCCTCGACCCGCCGCGAGTGGCCATGCTCGAGCAAGTCGGACAATACATCGCGCACGGTGGCGCCGGGATCGCGACCGGCGAGCAGGGAGGGAATGCCGCGCAGCGCCAGCCGATCCGGCCCCATGCGCGAGACATCGAAGCCCAACTTGGAAAATTCCGAGGCATGCTCTTCGGCCACGTCGGCCTGCGCCGGCGTCACCTGCAGGATTTCCGGCATCAGCAATTGCTGCTGAGCGGTCTGTCCCGCCAACAGTTTTTTCATGCTCTCGTACATCACACGCTCGTGCGCTGCGTGCATGTCGACCAGCACCATGCCATCCGCGGATTGCGCCAAGATGTAGACGCCATGCAGTTGCGCGATGGCGTAACCCAACGGCGCTTCTTGGCTGTTGGTGGGCGCCGCCTCATGCACCTGCGGCGTCGGTGCGTTCAAGAATTCGCGGTAACCATCGGCAGCGGGTAACGGGCGCGCTTCCGGCAGACTGAAGCGCGCCTGGCTCGGCGTCATGCGAGCACCCAGGTCCGCCGTCCCCGTGAGCCAATCGGCCGGTGCACTGCCGCTGGATTGGTTGCTCGGGCGCGTGTCGGCCAACACCTTTTCCAAGGTTCGGAAGACGAAATCATGCACGCGGCGCGAGTCGCGGAATCGCACCTCGAGCTTTTGCGGATGCGCGTTGACGTCGACCAGCGCCGGATCCAAATCCAGGTACAGCAGATAGGCGCTGAAGCGGCCATGGAAAAGCACATCCTGGTACGCCAGGCGCGCCGCGCCGCTCAACAGCTTGTCGCGTACGAAGCGGCCGTTCAAGTACGCAAACTGCAAATCGGATTGGCTGCGCGAGAACGTGGGCAAGGCCAACCAGCCGGACAGGCGCAAGCTTTCAGTGTCGTGCCGCAACTCGATCACATGCGCGGCGAATTCTTCGCCGCAGACCCGCGCCACCCGCTCCAACCGTTGCGCCGCGCTGTCAGCTGCAGGCAATACCCAGACCGACTTGCCGTTGTGGACCAGTGAAAAGGCGACCTCGAAGCGCGATAGCGCCAGGCGCTCCAGCATGCGCACGATGTGTTGGTATTCGGTGTTCTCGGTGCGCAGGAATTTGCGGCGCGCCGGCACATTGAAAAACAAGTCGCGTACCTCGACACCCGTCCCCAACGGATGCGATGCCGGCGCCACTGCACTCAGCGCGCCATCACGGGCCTGCACGGCCCAGGCGTGCGGCGCGCTCGAGCGGCGCGAAATCAGTGAGAGACGCGATACGGAGGCAATGCTGGGCAGCGCCTCGCCGCGAAACCCCAAAGTCGCGACGCTTTCCAGATCCGCCAGCGAGGCAATCTTGCTGGTGGCATGCCGGGCCAGCGCCAGGGGCAATTCGGCCGACTCGAAGCCGATGCCGTCATCGCGCACGCTGATCAGGCCTAAACCACCGCGCTCCAGTTCAACGTCGATGCGGTTGGCGCGGGCGTCGAGGGCGTTTTCAACCAGTTCCTTGACCACCGAGGCCGGGCGCTCGATGACCTCGCCGGCGGCGATTTGACTGATGAGAGTGTCGGAAAGCAGCTGTATGGACAATGGCGACCTCGGGGGTCGCGCATTTTCGCATAAATTCGCTTAGAAGCCGGCGCCCCTCGCAGCCGCCGTGACGGCGCGCGAGCCGTCCGCGGCCAATTGCGCCACGCGGGAGCCCGCCGGTGGATTGGCGTAAAAATAGTCGTGTACGCCACGCTGGATGGCGGCGGCGAGTTTCGCCTGCTGCAGCGGGGTGCGCAAACGCATCTCTTCCTGCGGATTGGATATGTAGGCCGTCTCGACCAGCATCGAAGGAACGTCGGGGGACTTCAGCACCATGAAGCGGGCCTGCTGCACGTCATGCTTGCGCACCTCGCCCGCCAGGTTCAGCTGACGCAGTACGCGCTCGGCGGCCACCTGACTGGCACTCAAGCTGGCGGTCTGGGACAAATCCAGCAACACCGAGGCCAGCACATCGTCCTTGTCGTCCAGGGATACGCCGCCGATCAAGTCGGAAGCATTTTCTCGCTCCGCCAGCCAACGGGAGGCCTCATCCGTCGCACCGCGCGGCGAGAGTATGTACACCGACGAGCCGTCGATGCTTCGGTCCCGGATCGAGTCGGCATGAATCGACACGAATAGATCCGCCTGTTGCGCGCGCGCGCGGCGCATGCGGTCGCGCAGCGGCACGAAGTAATCGCCATTGCGGGTCAGCACCGCCTTCATGCCCGGCTCGGAATTGATTTTGAGCGCCAGCTCACGCGCGATGGCCAGCACGATGTCCTTCTCGCGGGTGCCGTTCTTGCCGATCGCGCCCGGATCTTCACCGCCGTGACCGGCGTCGATGGCAATGATCAAGTCGCGCGCATTCGCGGGCGCATGCTCTGCTTTCATTGGTTTTTCCGCAGCGGCGCCTGCACTTGCGCCTGCACTTGCGCCTGCACCGAAATCGACCACCAGGCGATAGCCGTACTGACGATTGGGTTGCGTCAGAAAGCTCTTGGCCGAAATGGGACGCGCCAAATCCATCACCACGCGAAGTTCGCCGTTGGGG
>JAXDQN010000328.1:0-4893 GCA_034667865.1 Gammaproteobacteria bacterium | reverse complement strand
ATTTCAACGGCGCCAGCCGCGGCCTGCTGCCGCCTGGCGATCCGCATCATTTCGACCGCACTCGCACGCAGGCCTTCGCAAACGCCGACGTGCTGGTGATCGTGGGTACGCCGTTCGATTTTCGCATGGGCTACGGCAAGCGCATCAGCAAGGATTTGCAGCTGGTGCAGATCGATATGGATTACCGCACGGTCGGCAAGAACCGCGACATCAGTTTGGGCTTGGTCGGCGATCCCGGCGCCATCCTCGGCGCGGTATTGGCGGCGGCAAGCGGCCGCATCAAAGGCGATAAGCGCCAGGCGCGCCAGCAATGGCTGAAGCAGTTGAGTGAGGCGGAAGTGACCGCCGGAGAGAAGCTCATGCCGCTGTTCAAGTCCAACAGCGTGCCGATTCACCCGTATCGAGTGGCCTGGGAGCTGAACGAATTCCTGGCCGAAAACACCATCTACATCGGTGACGGCGGCGACGTGGTGACCATATCCGCGCAAGCGGTGCGTCCGCGTGCACCCGGCCAGTGGATGGATCCGGGCGCGTTGGGTTCGCTCGGCGTGGGCACCGGATTCGCCATTGCGGCCGGACTCGCAAATCCGAGCAAAGAGGTGCTGTGCTATTACGGCGACGGCTCCTTCGGCATGACGGCCTTCGATATGGAAACGGCCAATCGTTTCGGCGTTCCGTACATAGCCGTGATCGGCAACAATTCCGCGATGAACCAGATTCGCTACGGTCAGCTGGCGAAATACGGCGAGCAGCGCGGCAATGTCGGCAACCTGCTTGGCGATGTGCCTTTCGGCAAGTTCGCCGAGATGCTCGGCGGCTACGGCGAAGAAGTACGCGATCCCGCGCAGATCGGGCCGGCGCTGAAGCGGGCGCGCGAATCGGTGCACAAACTGCGCAAATCCGCCGTGATCAACATTTGGGTCGATCCACGCGAATACGCGCCGGGCACCAAAAATCAGACCATGTACAAATGATGGGCGTTGGGAGTTTTCATGGCTAATGCGTTAGATGGGGTGAAGATACTCGATTTCACCCATGTGCAATCGGGGCCGACCTGCACGCAGTTGCTGGCGTGGTTTGGAGCGGATGTCATCAAGGTGGAAAAGGCCGGTGCCGGCGACATCACCCGCGAACAGCTGCGCGATGTGCCGGATGCCGACAGCCTGTATTTCACCATGCTGAACCACAACAAACGCTCGGTCACTCTGGACACCAAGAGCGAGCCGGGCAAGCGTGTTCTGGAACGTCTGGTGAAGCACTGTGATGTGTTGGTCGAGAATTTCGCGCCGGGCGCACTGGACCGGATGGGGTTCACCTGGGAGCGCATTCAAGAATTGAACCCGCGCATGATCGTCGCCTCCGTGAAGGGCTTTGGCCCCGGCCCATACGAGGACTGCAAGGTTTACGAGAACGTCGCGCAGTGCGCCGGCGGTTCTGCATCGACCACCGGATTCGACGATGGTCCGCCGCTGGTCACCGGAGCGCAGATTGGCGACAGCGGCACCGGTCTGCATCTGGCGTTAGGGATAGTCACCGCTCTGTACCAGCGCAACACCAGCGGGCGCGGTCAAAAGGTTCTCGCTGCCATGCAGGATGGCGTGCTGAATCTGTGTCGCGTGAAGTTGCGCGATCAGCAGCGCCTGGAACGCACGAAGGTGATGAAGGAGTATCCCCAGTACCCCAACGGAAAATTCGGCAGTTCCGTGCCGCGCGCCGCCAACGCCTCCGGCGGCGGCCAGCCGGGCACCATCGTCAAGTGCAAGGGCTGGGAGACCGATCCGAATGCCTATCTGTACTTCATTGCACAGGCGCCCGTGTGGAAGGAAATCTGCCAGGTAATCGGCAAACAAGAGTGGCTGACCGACCCGAATTTCGCCACCCCCACTGCGCGTCTTCCGAAGCTCGCCGAAGTGTTTGCCGCCGTTGAAGCTTGGACCGTCACGAAGACCAAATTCGAAGCGATGGACCTGCTCAACAAGCACGACATTCCCTGCGGCCCGATCTTATCGATGGAAGAGTTGGCTCACGAGCCTGCGTTGCGCAAAACCGGCACCATCGTCGAAGTCGATCATCCGAAACGCGGCAAGTACCTCACGGTGGGCAATCCGATCAAGATGAGCGACAGTCCCACCGACGTTACTCGCTCGCCGCTGCTCGGCGAACACACCGACGAGGTTCTGGCGGAACTGGGTTTTGCACCGGCCGAAGTGGCGGAGTTGAGGCAGAAGAAAGTAATTTAAAAAGGGCGCCGGACCCGGCGCCGAGCGAACCCAAGCGTCGGCCGGCGGCGCTCACAACCATCCGGGGAATTCCAAACATGTCACAAGATAAGAGTGCCGTTCGAAAAATTCTCGATGAGGCCAAGAAGGCCGGGCGCGATGCGCTGACTGCGCCGGAAGCACGCGGCATTTGCGAAGCATACGGAATCACCATTCCCAAGGAAGGCGTCGCGACATCGGCGGATGCCGCTGCCAAGCTCGCCTCCGACATTGGTTTCCCCGTGGTGATGAAAATCGTGTCGCCGCAGATCCTGCACAAGACCGAAGCGGGCGGCGTGATGGTCGGCGTGAAATCCGCCGACGCTGCCAAGGACGCCTTCAACCGCATCGTCGCCAACGCCAAAAAGTACGATGGCAAGGCGGAGATTCTCGGCGTGCAAGTGCAGCAAATGCTGCTGGGCGGTCAGGAAGTGATCATCGGCGCAGTCACAGATCCGGCGTTCGGCAAATTGGTGGCATTTGGTCTCGGCGGCATTTTGGTGGAAGTGCTGAAGGACATCACCTTTAGGCTCGCGCCGGCGACAAACGCCGATGCCCTGTCGATGCTCGATGGCACCGCAGCCGCGGAAATCCTGCGCGGCGTGCGCGGCGCCAAGGCAGTGGATCGGGCGGCCCTGTCCGGTATGATTGAACGCGTATCGTCGTTGGTGGCGGATTTTCCAGAAATTTCCGAGATGGATTTGAACCCGGTGTTCGCCACCGACCAGGGCGCGACTGCCGCAGACGTGCGCATCGTGCTCAATTTCAATCCGCCGCCGCCGCGCGATCGTCCTGACCAGGCTGCGATTGTCGAAAAGATGACCCGCATCATGAAACCCAAAGCGCTTGCCGTCATCGGCGCGTCCGCCGAGAACGGCAAGATCGGCAATTCGGTGATGAAGAACCTGATCAACGGCGGCTACCAAGGCGCGATCTATCCGATTCACCCGAGCGCCGACAACATCATGGGCAAGAAGGCCTATAAGAGCGTCAAGGATGTGCCGGGCGACATCGATGTCGCGGTATTTGCCATCCCTGCGAAATTTGTCGCACAAGCCCTCACTGAGGTCGGCGAAAAGAAAATCGCCGGCGCAATTTTGATTCCGTCGGGTTTTGCCGAGACCGGCAATGTCGCCGGCCAGGAGGAACTGGTTGCCATCGGGCGCAAGTACGGCGTACGTCTGATGGGCCCGAACATTTACGGCTTTTACTACACCCCCAGCAACCTTTGCGCGACGTTTTGCACGGCCTATGACGTCAAGGGGCACGCGGCGCTGTCCTCGCAGTCCGGCGGCATCGGCATGGCCATCATCGGCTTTTCGCGCTCCGCCAAAATGGGCGTCTCCGCCATCGTCGGGCTGGGCAACAAGTCCGACATCGATGAGGACGACTTGCTCACATTTTTTGAGCAGGACGAGAACACACACATCATTGCGCAGCACTGCGAGGACTTGAAGGACGGCCGTGCGTTCGCTGAAGTGGCCAAGCGGGTCTCGAAGAAGAAGCCCATCGTCGTGCTCAAGGCGGGCCGCACCAGCATGGGTGCGCGGGCTGCGAGTTCGCACACCGGCGCGCTCGCCGGCAATGACAAAATTTACGAGGATGTATTCAAGCAGTCGGGCGTGATTCGCGCCCGCTCGCTGCGCGATCTGTTGGAGTTCGCGCGCGGCATTCCGGTGCTGCCCACGCCCAAAGGCAACAATGTGGTGATCATCACCGGCGCCGGCGGCTCGGGCGTGCTGCTATCGGACGCCTGCGTCGACAACGGCCTGTCTCTGATGGCGATGCCTGCGGATCTCGATGCCGCGTTCCGCAAGTTCATTCCGCCGTTTGGCGCAGCCGGCAATCCGGTGGACATCACCGGCGGCGAGCCGCCGAGCACCTATCAAAACACCGTGCGCTTAGGATTGCAGGATCCACGCATCCACGCACTGATCTTGGGCTACTGGCACACCATCATTACGCCGCCCATGGTGTTTGCGAAATTGATGGCGGAGGTGGTTGCGGAAATGCGCGCCAAGGGCATCGAAAAGCCGGTGGTCGCCTCGCTGGCCGGCGACGTGGAGGTGGAGGAAGCTGCGGAGTATCTATACCAGCATGGGATTCCTGCCTATGCGTACTCGACCGAGATTCCAGTGGCCGTGCTGGGCGCCAAGTACAAATGGGCTCGCGGCGCCGGGTTGATTCCGGAGGGTTGAAAGCATTACAACGGGGATTCTGCGCCGCAGAATCCCGTAGCGATGACGGCCACCGGGGGCGTGCATCGATGCGCCCCACAGTGCACACTGACAGCCATTGTGCGGATGGGGCGGCGATTTATGAAGATTGCGATTATCGGTGCGGGCGCGATTGGCGGTTACGTGGGCATTCGGCTGGCGCTGGCCGGCGAGGACGTCACCTTCATCGCCCGCGGCGCCAACCTGCAGGCGCTGCGCACTCAGGGCATTCGCCTGATAGACGCCGACGGCAGCGAAGAGACGGTGGCGAAGGTCAAAGCGACCGACGACTATGCGGAAGCCGGTCCACAGGATGTGGTGATACTGGCGATGAAGGCGCACCAAGTCGAAGCCATCGTCGACAGCATCGCGAAATTATTCGGGCCCGACACCATGGTCGTGCCGATGCAGAACGGCAT
>JAXDQN010000327.1:0-8698 GCA_034667865.1 Gammaproteobacteria bacterium | reverse complement strand
TCAGGGTAGAAACCAAGTTGAATGTGGGATCCACGTTCACTGTGCGCGTGCCTTTCGATTTGGCGCCGCTGCCGGCCGATGCCGTGCAAAGCCCCTCCGAGATCAAGGGACTCACCTGTCTTGTCGTCGGTCGTCATGCGGGTCTCGCCGATGACCTGGCGACCTACCTTGAAGCGGATACGGCTTCGGTGGTTCGGGTGCCGAATCTGGCTGCCGCTTGCGAATGGAGTCCGGACGATTCAAGCGCGCCGGCCGTGTGGGTCGTCGACGCCGGTGAAGATCTGCCCGCTGAGGATGAACTGCAGTCCGCCCTTGGGGAGCGCACCGATCTGTACCCGCGGGTGGTGTTGGTGGTCGTAGGGCGCGGCCAGCGGCGCAATCCCCGCGTTCAAGCGGATGGCGTCATCTTGGTCGACGGCAATTCCCTCAACCGCCATACGTTGGCCAAAGCCGTAGCGATCGCCGCGGGGCGCGCGTCGGAGGAGCCGGAAGTGCCTCTCGGTCATCACAGGATGATCAGAGGCAGTGCACCATCCCGCGATGAGGCACTCCGTCAGCACAGGCTGATTCTGGTGGCTGAGGATAATGAGATCAATCAAAAGGTCATCCGCCAACAATTGGATTTGCTCGGCTACGCGGCAGATGTGGCGACGACCGGCCGTGAAGCATTGAAGCGCCTCCAAAGCAGCCGCTACGCACTACTGTTGACGGATCTGCACATGCCGGAATTGGACGGCTACGATCTCACGTTGAAAATCCGCGTGGCCGAAGGTGGGCGCACACGAATGCCCATCATTGCGCTGACCGCGAATGCCTTGCGTGGCGAATCGGATCGCTGCCTCGCCGTGGGTATGGATGGCTACTTGAGCAAGCCTGCGCCGCTCGCCGCCCTGGCGGCTGTGCTGGCGAAGTGGATTCCGGGGGCCGATCCCAGTGCATTGCAGGCCCCGCCACCTGTGCCGGTGCAAGTGAGCGTACTTGAAGGGCTAGTCGGAGCCGATCCGCAGCTCATCGGAGAGTTTCTGCAAGCGTTCGGCGTGAGCGCCGCACAGTTGGCCGCCGAGTTCACGGAGGCGTATGGGAAGCTGCGTTTGCATGACGCTGCTGCGATTGCCCACAAGCTGAAGTCGTCGTCCCGCTCCGTCGGCGCCCTGCGGCTCGCCGATCTATGCGCCTCAATCGAGATTGCGGGGAAGGCGGGTGATTTGGCAAAGCTGAGCGAACTGGCGCCCGGCTTTGAGACAGAGATGGCCAACGTGACAGGCTACTTACGTTCGCTGCGAGCGCGCGACACCTCGGTAGAACAGTGTGGATGAGATACCCGCCAAGGCAAAGGATCTGGGGACCACGGGGATTGTCCTGCTGGATGATGACCCTTTCATGCTCACGCTCCTCACCCATATGTTGGCACAACTCGGTTACACGCGCGTCGCCGCTTGCGACAGCGGCCAGAAGGCTCTGGCACAGGTCCGCGAGACCCGAGGGGTAGTTGACCTGATCTTTCTAGATATCAACATGCCCGGGATGGACGGCGTTGAGTTCATTCGCCAACTCGTGGAGTGCCAGTATGGCGGCAGCGTGATCCTGGTCAGCGGCGAGAACAGTCGTATCCTGGAGAGCGTCGAGAAGCTGATCGGTGCGCATCGGCTGATCGCGCTCGGCTGTCTGCAGAAGCCCGTGAAGCCGGACGAATTGGCTCGTTTGATGAGCACCCTGAAACCCAATATCGGCCCTCGCCGCCTCGCTCACGTCAGTCAACAATCGTATAATGGAGAGCAACTTCGTGCGGCCATCGCCGGCGGGCAATTGGTCAACCACTATCAGCCCAAAGTGGACATGGCGACGGGTGGTGTGGTGGGCCTGGAGAGCCTGGTGCGATGGCAGCACCCCGCGGATGGACTGATATTCCCGGACCGATTTCTCGGCTTGGCAGAGGAACAAGGACTCCTCACTCAGGTTACCACTGCGGTCCTCACAGAAGCCATGAAGCAGGCAAAAGCCTGGTGGGAGGCGGGGCATCATTTGCCGGTCGCCGTCAATATTTCGATGGATGACCTGATCGCGCTGGATTTTCCGGATATGGCCGTGGCCCTCGCTGCGTCAATCGGCGTCAACCCTCAATTATTGACCTTGGAATTGACGGAGGGGCAAGTGATGCGTCAACTGAGCACCGTACTCGACGTGCTGAGTCGCCTGTCGCTCAAGCGCTTCCGTCTGTCGATCGACGATTTCGGTACAGGTCACTCCTCCCTGGCGCAGCTGCGCGACCTGCCGTTCGACGAGCTCAAGGTGGATCGCGGCTTCGTGCATGGAGCATCCACGGATGGAACGCGCGAGGCCATCTGTAGTGCGAGTCTGCAAATGGCACACCAGCTCCAAATGAAAGTGGTTGGAGAAGGGATCGAGGATCGCGACGACTGGAACTTCCTTTCGCGGCTGGGGTGCGACGTCGGCCAGGGCTATTTCATTGCGCGACCCATGCCGGCCGCGGACGTAGTCGACTGGATCGGAGCCTGGGATGCAAGAACCTGCGTCAGGCGCCTCCTGATTGCGTAAGCCGACATGACCGACTGTACTGCCGGCTGCGATCTGCATGCGGACCAAGCCTGCCCACCAAGCTGCGCTCGAGGCTGCGCACGTAGTCAGACTCCGTTCTCAATTGATCGAGTACCGATGCGGCTTCGGGGTCAGGTGGCGAACGACCCGCGTGCCAGCCCCCTGACTCATCAATAGCACTCCGCCCGCTTCAGTTCGCGGACTTCGCCGCCATTCATGGTGAAGGTGGCCGTGGTTCCGGCGGCCGCGCGGTGTAAGTCCAGTGTCTCAGCGGAACTGCAGGCCTCAGACGGCTTACCGTTGATCAGGGTAATCTCGTCGCCTTGGCGTTTGCCAGGGCTTAGAGCCGGTTGTGGGGGAAGTCGAAAAGCAGTCGATAACGAGCCAGAAGCGGCTTCCCGATGACACCTGACAACCGATCCGAATCAAACCTCACCGGATCAAACAGGCTGTTGGGAATCACGACCGTCGGCATTTGCAGGAAATCGACGCCAGCGAATGCAATATGGCTCAGGGTGACCATGCCCTCAGGTTCCTTGGTCGGGCCGGTATACCGTTGCGAAACCTGTCGCCCGTCCAGCCATTTTTGCGACGTGGCGTAGGGTCGGGTCACCATGAACGGCGAGCCCGTGCTGAATTCGAGATGGAATAAAACGGGCTTCGCGTGCCGACAGAGAGTGGCACGCTATACCCCCACACCCGCTAAAAATCTTCTCCGAGTGCACGCTTTGCAAGCGCTGCCACATGGACGGATCAATTCCCTTGTCTCAGACGTATGGTCTATATCGACGCATGGGGCGAGGTGAGCAATGAGTGAATCTACCATCAGATTTCCCGTGGTATGTCCGAAATGCGGGAGGGAGCAACTGGGTGAATTGCCAATAGACGAAGTGGTGTATGCCCTCAATGGGGGTTCAGACATCAGCCTGGTAGCTACTTGCCACGACGTGATTTGGACCGCAACGGAACCGGAGTTGCACCAGATCCACGAATACCTGGACGCCGGCTTCGTTGACACCCTCGACGCTGCCGCCGTCGATATGCACTTCCGTGTGCAACCTTCAAAAATACACTCCTGAGTTCAATCGTGCGGGTCGCTGTTGGAGCGACTCGGGCTAGCCTGGGCAAATACCGCCGGCGTCTTCGCGTCGAGCCGAACGATCAGATGGCCTCGTGCATCCGTGGTAACCGGCTTGGCGACAGATTTCTCGATAACCTCGATTGCCTGCACGAACCGCCGATGAGGCCTGCCTGTGTCGATTGTCGCCGTTTGCGCAATGTCCGATACATTGATCGCCACATAAACGGTGTCGTCGGCGGAACTGCGCGAAAATATCAACAGTGGGTCGCCTGCGCGGGATAGCAGGCGCAGCGACCCGGTGGCCAACACCGGATGAGCCAGGCGCACGCGATAAAGCGCTCGGTAGAATTCCAATAGCGAATGCGCATCGCCGCTCTCCGCGGCAACGTTAAAGCTCCCGGCATTGAGAGCGAGCGCACGATAAGGCGTTACTGTTGAAAATCCGGCCGCGGGTCCTGTGCCGGTCCAGCTCATGGGTGCCCTTAAGCCCGGATCGCCGTGAAGACCGTTGTTGTCCATGCCGATTTCTTCGCCGTAGTAGCTGAAGGGCGTCGCGGAGGCCAAGATCGCGATGGCGGCCGCCACCCGGTAGCGATCCTCGCGGCTCACTCCGAACTGGTTCATGAGCCGATCGCCGACATAAAAATCATGCGACTGCAACGTCAACGGCATCTGGTCGTGATCGGTTCGCTTAAGTTGAGCGATCAAACGCGGCTCGACTTTCCCGCTCATCACGCTGTCATGAATGAATTTCTGCGTGCCGAAGGCAAATGCGTGATCGCAGGCGTTTACGTAAAGCTGCGGATTCTCGCTCACTTCGCAGATCAAATAGCGATTCTGGTATGCCTTTACCGTGTCGCGCAGTTGCGCGACGATTCCCGGATTTCCTGGGTTGTTGAAATAGGCCTTGGGCCCGTCTTCCAGCAGCATCGTTACCGCGTCCAAGCGAAATCCATCGACTCCTTTGTTCATCCAAAATCGCATGCTGTCCTCGAGGTAGGCCAGCACCCGTGGATTGCGCAAGTTCCAATCCGGCATGGTGGTGTTGAAGACGCCGTAGTAAACGCCTTCTTGATCGGGAAGTGTCCGCCAGGGATTGTTTCGCAGATTCCAATGCGGATCCTTGTCGGCAATTTCATACCAATCTCGATAGGGGCTGCGCTTCGAAGCGATCGCGTCCAGGAACAAAGGATTGGTATTGGCAGAATGATTGACGACAAAATCGATGATCACACCGATGCCGCGTTTGTGCGCTTCGCGAAGCAGCAGCTCGAAATCTGCCATGGTGCCGTACTCGGGCGCGATACTCCGATAGTCCGCTTGCGCGTACCCATGATCTTGGTCGGCAGACGGCCCGATGGGCATGAGCCACAGGCCCGTGATACCTAGCGCCTGCAGATAGTCGAGTTGCGAGATCAAGCCTTTTAGATCGCCAATTCCGTCGCCGTTGCTGTCCTTGTACGAGCGGACGAAGATTTCCATGAACGCCGCGGTTTTGGCCCAGTCGCGGGGTAGCGAGCTGGAAGCGCCTTGCACGGGAACTGCCGAGATATCTGTCTCAACTTGCGCTGTGGCCGCGCGACACAGCACGAGCAACAGCAATAAAACAAGGCCAGCTTGAAACGATCGCGCCACGGCAGGTCAATGAGGCCGCAGCGCAGGACGATGCGTGAGAGAAAGCGTCGCGGCGGTCAATGGATCCGCGAGCGTGACTTCCACAACGCCCGACTTGGGCAGAGCAGGATTTGGAAGCTGTTTCCCGTCGAGTTGAGCAACGGCTGGCCCGTGCCAATCGTGAATGCGCACCGCAACCTGGTGCCACCAAGGCTTGAATTGGCCTTCGCGCGCGTCAAATTGAACCTCCACCGCATCCGCACTGACGGTGCAGCGAATTTTCTGGCGCAGGTAGCCGTCGTGTTCGAAGGCCATGCTGTGGCCATCATCGAAATACAGGATGCCGTGGCAGTTCTCGCCCGGGTACACATCGAGAGTCAGCGGGCCTGCTGGGGTCTCGGCCGTCGACTGCACCAACGGCTGCCGCGGCATGATTGACCCGGCGCGGATGAAGACCGGCAGGCTGGCGACGTCGGGAGTGATCATGAGCGGCTGCGCATTGTTGTTATCAGCGGCGGCGCTGGACACCTTCTTCTCGCCCGACCAGTAGTCATACCAGACGCCCTGTGGCAGACATGCCTCGTAAGGCCCCGGAGATTCTAAATCCGGCGAAGGCGTGATCAGCAGCGCTTCGCCCAGCAGGAAAGAAGTCGATTGTTCGCAGGGTGATTTGAGCATTTGCGGGAATTCGTAGAATACTGGGCGCATCAGCGGTGCGCCGCTGCGCGAGTTTTCGTCTGCCAATGCATAGATATAAGGCAGCAGCCGATAGCGCTCCTCGATGAATTTGCGCCTGATCGCAGTGTGGCGCGGCCCGTCCACCCACAGCTCCTTGCGCGGCGTGTCTTTTGCAGAATGGGCGCGGAAATATGGCGTAAAGGCGGCGATCTCGATCCATCGCGTCATCAAATCCGCGCTCGGCGCGCCGACGAAGCCACCCGCATCGGAACCGCTATAAGCGAAGCCGCTCAGGCCAAGATTCAGCAGCATCGAAACGGATAGTTTCAGATGATTCCAGCTCGAGGTGTTGTCCCCGGTCCAGGTGGCTGCATAACGCTGCCCTCCTGCAAAGCTCGCGCGAGTGAGCACGTAGGCGCGTTCATCAGGCGCCAAACGCCGCAAGCCGTCGTAGGTGGCACGCGAATTCTCCATGCCATAGATGTTGTGAATCTCGGCGTGGGTCGCAGTCCGTGCCGCAAATCCAGGCTCCGCGATCCTGTGCAGATTATCGAGCGGCATGGTTTTGCTCGCGACTTTGAATATTGCCGGCTCGTTCATGTCATTCCAGAAACCGGCGATACCGTCAGACAAAAAGCCCTGGTACAGCCCGCCCCACCAATCGCGGGTTTGGCTGCGCGTAAAATCCGGGAAGACCGACGGCCCCGGCCATACTTCGCCGACGTACAGCGAGCCGCTTGGGTTTTTGATGAAGTGATCGCCGGCCATCCCGGAATCGTATGGCGCATAGCCCTGGTCCGCGGCCGCCGCAATGTGCATGTCGGTGATGGCGATCAAGCGAAAACCTACGCTGCGTAAATCTTTGGCCAAGCCCGCAACGTCGGGAAAGGTCTGCGGGTTGGTCGTGAAAGGACGGTTGCGATCCTGGTAGTCGATATCCATATAAATGACATCGGCAGGAAGGCGCTCGGCGCGAAACCTGGCGGCGATGCTTTTAATCTCTGCCGCGGACATATAGCTGTAGCGCGACTGCTGGAATCCTAGGGCCCAAAGCGGCGGCAGCGGCGGGCGCCCGGTCAGTTCGGTGTAGCGCTCGACCACCTGGCTCGTGCTCGGACCGTAAATGAGGTAGTAGTCGATCGGTCCGCCCGAAGAGCCGAATGCCAGCGTTTGTGGTTCCTTGTGTCCGAAGTCGAACCAGGTGCGGAAAGTATTATCGAGGAAAATACCGTAGCTGCCTCCAGCCCCGCCTACGCCCACGAAAAAAGGGATGCTCTTATAGATGGGATCGGTCGATTCCCCGAATCCGTAAGAGTCCGAGTTCCAGTTGACGAACGTTTCCCCGCGGCGATCCAGCGGGCCCGTTTTATCGCCCAAGCCGAAGTAATGCTCCGTTTCCGGCAGAAGCTTGCGCAACGTGAAGGTCCCGCCGGTTATTTCGGCTGGCCTTTCGGGCGCATCGGCGCTGATGAGATGACCGCTTGAGTCCGAGACCGTCAATCGCAACGGCGCGCTCTCGATTCGCACATTGAGGTGCTGGGTATGGAACTCGGTAGCACGGCCGCTCTGGGTGGGTTGAATCGTCAGCAATCGCGCGCGTAGCGCCGCTGGAACCACCCACGACGTATCCTCTGCAGCTTTGTCGCGCGGGCTGATTCGCACGCGCAGGACATCTTGGTTCAGTGCCGTCACTTCCATTTGCAGTTGGTCATCGTGAGCTTGCGCAGAATGACTCTCCGGCGCAGCACGAAGCATCGGCGCCGCCATCAGACTGGTCAACACGCAAACGGATGCGAGTATTTTCAAATGAACACTCCTGAAGGGGCGAGCCGAAACTCGAGTTAAGAGGGCCGGTTCGATCGAACCGGCCCTAGCGATTGCCGATCTAGCTCAACGCTGCCACTTGTAGTTGAAGCCGAAGAAGAAATCGCGACCGAAGGTCTCGTAGTCCCGCACGTTTTGCGGCGAGCCCGAATAATCGATGAACGGCGTATTGGTGAAGTTATTCACCTGCAGGAGGATGGATAGGCCTCTCGCAGGCCCCGTGCCGAACTCATAGCCCACCTGCGCATCGTTGATTTGTTCGTGACGCACGAACTCGAGCGAGCGGCTGCCCGAGAAGTCGGTGATCTCTCCGATGTAGTTGCCGCGATAGCGCGTTGCAATACGGGCGGAGAATCCGTAGCGCTCGTAGTATCCGGTAACCTGCCATACATTCTTCGACAGTCCCGGCAACGGGATTTTGGACTCCGCTATTCCTGAGACGGTGCCCGGGATGCTGATCGAGCTGTCGGAGTACGAATAGCTGGCCTGAATGCCGAAACCCGTCAAGTAGCGCGTGAACAACTCACCCGGTAAGGACGCGCTCAACTCGACGCCGTCCAGACGGCCGCCGTTGCCGTTGAGTGGAATCGTCGCTGGCCCGAACTGGCCCACACAAAAGGTCGTCGCGGTCGCGCTGTTGGGTTGATTGAGAGGGCAGGGTGTAGTGCCGCCGCTCGGAATACCGACCGGCAGCGTGGCGACTTCGTTGGCGAAATTATAGTTCTGGATGGTTTGGTTGTAGATGTAAGTGTCGAGCTTCTTGTAGAACAGAGCCAAGGATACATAGGCCTTGTTCTCAAAATACTTATCGATGGCCAGATCCACCGCTTTGGCGCGCCACGGGTCGAGCAACGGATTGCCCTTGGTGGTACCCGGTTGAGCCGGAGTCTTCGTGGTATCGATGCCAAACTCATCCGACGCCGCCAGTTGATCCATGCGCGCGCG
>JAXDQN010000326.1:0-9620 GCA_034667865.1 Gammaproteobacteria bacterium | reverse complement strand
TGTTGCCCCGATTGTCCGGCGCCGATGCAGCTCTTCCTGCCGGCGAACGAGGCTGCTCTGATAGAAGCCGTCGGCGCCTGATTACCGCGAGCCGCGCGCTGCGTTTAAAGTGCGGTCTAGGTCGTTTAGATCGTAGGGTTTGGGCAGGCTGGAAATATTGCTGAGTTTCTCGCCCATGAGAAGCTCGACGTCAATCGCGCCATAACCGGAGGCGATCACTACCGGCAGCGTGGGATACTGCTTGACCAAGTGCCGCGCCAGTTCCAGTCCCGACATTCCCGGCAGCCGCACATCCGTCATCACCACATCGATGCCGGATTCCGCCAATTTTGGCAGGGCCTGTTCCGCGGTGCCCACAGCGGTGACCTCATGACCAAGCTCATGAAGGTATTCCACCGTGATGCAACTTACTTCGTCGCTGTCTTCAACCAGTAGTACGTGCATGATTGGTCCAAGGTTAGCACACGGGTTTCAGCGCCGCTCATGCGCGATCGCTGGGCGGCGCGCCCGCGAGGGCCTGAATAATCTCCGCTTCACTGCATACGCCGACGATGGCGCCATCGTCGGCGACCAATACCGGGTGCCCAGAGGTCTGGCGCAATTGAATGATGGATCGTAGCGAGAGGCCGGACGGGGCCACGGCCAACGCCGCTGCGGAATGCACGATGTCGTCCTCGCCCTGCACCGTCCGCAAAGCGTGGATGACACCGTCGATCTGTAAACCCAGCGCTTCGCCGCCCGCGCCCAATTGCAATCGATAGCGCCGCGCGGCATCGAGCCACAGCGTATCGCCTTCACTCTGCAAGCGGGCCCGGCTCCGCATGATCATGTTGCCGGTCAACACGGTAAGCGGATTCATATGCTGCACGAATTCCGCCACATAGGCATCGGCCGGCGACAGTACGATATCCTCGGCAGTGCCGGTCTGAATGATGCGCCCATTCTGCAGGATTGAAATACGATCACCGAGCTTCAATGCTTCGTCCAAGTCGTGACTGACGAACAAGATGGTCTTCTTGACGCGCGCTTGCAGCGCGAGCAATTCATCCTGCAGCTTGGTCCGGATCAGCGGATCCAGCGCCGAAAAGGGTTCATCCATGAGCAGGATGTCGGCGTCGGTGGCAAAGGCGCGGGCCAGGCCAACCCGTTGCTGCATGCCGCCGGACAATTCGCTCACGAATCGATCGGCCCATTGCTGCAGGCCCACCAATTCCAATTTTTCATCGACGATCTTCGCGACGGCATCGGCTTTCTCGCCGCGCAGTTCCAATCCGAAGCCCACATTGGCGCGAACCGTGCGCCAGGGCAGCAGGCCAAATTGCTGAAACACCATGGCGACGCGGCGGCGCCGCACTCGCCGCAGTTGGGCCGCATCGCATCGGGCGACATCGATGCTGGCATCGCCGTCGGCGATCAGCACCGAACCTCGAGTAACCCGATTCAATCCGTTGGCGGCTCGCAGCAATGTGGACTTGCCGGAGCCCGACAGGCCCATGAGTACCGAGATTTCGCCGGCGGCGACGCTGAGAGTGGCGTTTGCGACGCCGACAACGACGCCGAACTGTTTCTGTATTTCATCGCGGCTCTGGCCGCGATCCAGCGCGGCCAGCGCATCGCGTTGTCGCCGGCGTTGATCGCTCCCCGTCGGAAAAAGAATATCGACGGACTGGAAACTGATGGCGGAGCTCAACGAGGGTTTCCCCCATCTTTCGGCCGGCTGATGCGATCGAGCACAATGGCGATCAACACGATGACGAATCCAGCCTCGAAGCCCATGCCGACTTGCACGGTATTGAGTGCGCGCACCACGGGAACTCCCAAGCCCCCGGCACCCACCAAGGCGGCGATGAC
Organism: Gammaproteobacteria bacterium; assembly: GCA_034667865.1. Taxonomy (GTDB): domain Bacteria; phylum Pseudomonadota; class Gammaproteobacteria; order Steroidobacterales; family Steroidobacteraceae; genus Bog-1198. Next base: position 7,769 of record JAXDQN010000326.1, on the reverse strand, counting down.
CACCATGGACAGGCTCAGCATGATGCATTGAGTGACGCCGGCCACGATGGCGCCACTCGCGCTCGGCAATTCGACTTTCCACAGCAATTGCAGCGGGGTGGCGCCGAAGGCTTCGCCGGCCTCGAGCAACGGCTTCGGTACGGAAGAGATGCCGAGGTGGGTGAGCCGTATGGGAGCGGGGAGCGCGAATATCACGGTGGAGATCAGGCCCGGCACCACCCCTAAGCCAAACAGGACCAAGGTGGGAATCAAGTACACAAAGGTCGGCAAGGTTTGCATGAGGTCCAGCACCGGCCGCAGCGTGGCAAACACGCGCGGCCTATGAGCCGCCGCGATGCCCACCGGCACACCAATCAGGGTGGAGGCCAGGGTGGCGACGATGACCAACGCCAGGGTCTCCAAGGTGGCGGCCCAATAGCCCTGATTGAGGATGAACAACAGGGCGCATGCGACAAACACCGCCAGCGGTACAGAACGTCGCAGCACCCACGCGAGAACGGCAGTCAGCACAATTAACACCAAGGCAGGCAAGGCGCTGAGCGCGCTGGTGACCGCGGCGACAGTGCTGCGAATGACCAGCGAGATTGCGCCAAACACCAAAGTGCCGTGCGTTTTCACGTAGTCGATGCTCACCGTCATGGCATCGCCGACGGGAATCTTGTGGCCGGTGATCCAGTGCTCGATGCTCGGGGGATGCTGCGTGGCGTCCGTGTGAACCACGGCGTCGACGGCCGGTTTGCCTTCGACGGTCAGCACGCCGGCGAGCCAAGCTTTCACCCTGGCGGGATTGTTGCGCAGCCAGTTGGCGGCGGCGGCAGACGGGGTTTCGTGTCGAGTCAAGATGGCGTCCATCACTTCGCCTTCACCGCGCACCGTAAATTTCAGATTTCTCAAGAAGCGCGCCACGTTGGGGCACTGCGCCGCGTAACCTTTGCGAGTCACGGTGTAGATGATGGCGCCGCCGTAATTGGCGCCGAATACCGCGTCGCCGCCCGACAGGTATTGCAAGTCGAAGCGCATGTTCATGGGATGCGGTTCCCAGGCGAGGAACACCACCGGCTCCTTGGCCTTGGTGGCCCGCTCGACCTGCGCCAACATGCCCTGTTCGCTCGACTCAACCAGATGGAAGCCATGCAAGCCGTACAGATTCTGCTCCAGCATGGACAGCACCAGCCGATTGCCGTCATTACCCGCTTCGATGCCGTAAATGGAATTGTTCAATGCCGCCGCGAAGCGCTGAATGTCTTTGAAGTCGCGCAAGCCCGCCTCATACGTATAGGAGGGCACCGCCAGGGTGTACTTGGCGCCGCTGAGATTCGCGCCGATCACCTCGATGGAAGCATCGTCCAGGTAGCGCTTGCGGTCGCCTTCCTGAGTGGGCATCCAATTGCCCAGAAACACATCGATGTCCCGATTTTGCATCGACGCAAACGTGACCGGGACTGACAGCACCGTGACCGTCGGTTGATAGCCAATCGATTGCAGAACTTCGGCCGCCACGGCGGTGGTGCTGGTCACGTCCGTCCAACCGACATCCGACATTTTGACCACCCGGCAACTGGCCGGCTCGACCCCATCGGCCGCCTGGGAGGCCCCACACAGGCTCCAGAGCCCCAGGGCTCCGAGGGCCGCCACGGCGGCGGACTTGACCCCGCCAGGGGCGCGATAGCATGATTCCGCGGGAAGTAAGGGCGTTTTTGAATGAGCGTTTAATGGGCCCAGCGTATCGCTCACTAATAATTCCCAAGTAGGTTGAAAATTCACGCTAAAGTTGTACTTTTACATCTTGCGCGAAACCACGTAAAGCCCATCGCAAGCGCCGCAAAGGAACAGAAGGGTTAGCAAATTGAACAAGCAGTCAACCGCCTTTGCAGAGGATGAGCCGCCACTCGAAGAGGTCAGGCGCACGCAGCTGGTCGAGGTCACCATCGACAGCCTAGCTGAACTGGGGTTTGTGGGTACGACCCTCGCGCAAATCGCCAGTCGAGCCGGGGTGTCTCCCGGCTTGGTTGCGCACTACTTCGGTGACAAGGATGGATTGCTGGAGGCCGCCTTCCGCTCGCTGGCGCGCCGAGTCGGCACGCAGGTGCGCGCGCGCTTACGACACGCGGCGACGCCGCGCGGCCGAATCCAGGCCGTCATCGACGCCAATCTCGCGCCCGAAGAATTCGAACGGCGCACCGGAACGGCGTGGTTGGCATTCTGGGGTCAGGTTCTGCACGTCGCATCCTTGAAGAGAATTCAGTCGGTATACCAGCGCCGCATGCTGTCGAATTTGCGCAACTCGCTCAAGCGGCTGATGCCGCCCGACGAAGCGCACAGTTTGGCCGCAATGATTGCTGCCATGATCGACGGCGTCTGGTTGCGCGCGGCGCTGTCGGGCTGGCGGGAGGCTGACAGCGAAAGCGCTCGCGCCTTGCTCACCGCCTTCGTGGACGACCGCCTGAAACAATCCGCGGCGCCGTCCGGCGCCGATCAGTCCTCGAGCCCAGCGCCACAGTCTGGCGAACGATTTGCCTCCATCAATCCGGCGACTGGCGAAGTCTTGGGTTACGTGGTCGCGGCCGGTAGCGCGTCGGTGAACGCGGCGGTGGCAGCAGCGAAACAGGCGCAACCCGCCTGGGCAGCGATGACTGGCGCCGAGCGCGCGCGTATTCTCAATCGCGCGGCGGCGCTGCTGCGCGCGAGCAACGAAGAACTCGCGCAATTGGAAACTCGCGATACGGGCAAGCCCATTCAAGAGACCCGCGTGGTCGATGTCGCCTCGGGCGCCGACTGTTTCGAGTACTTTGCAGCTTTGGCGCAATCCTTGAGCGGCGAACATGTGGATCTGGGCCCCACGGCCTTCGGCTACACGCGGCGCGAGCCGCTCGGCGTGGTGGCGGGTATCGGCGCTTGGAATTATCCGCTGCAAATTGCCTGCTGGAAGGCCGCACCCGCACTGGCCTGCGGCAACGCGATGATCTTCAAGCCGGCCGAACTCACGCCCTTCACTGCGGTCAAGCTGCAAGAGATCCTCTTGGAAGCCGGGCTGCCCGCCGGGATCTTTCAAGTCGTCCAAGGATTTGCGGACACCGGTCGACTTCTGACCCGGCATCGCGACATCCGCAAAATCTCGCTGACCGGGGAGGTGGGAACCGGCAAGGCGGTGATGAGTGATGCGGCGCAGAGCCTCAAACACGTCACCCTTGAATTAGGCGGCAAGTCGCCGTTGATCGTGTTTGCCGATGCCGCAATAGACAATGCGGTGTCGGGCGCGCTGCTCGCCAACTTTTATTCCTCGGGCCAAGTGTGTTCCAACGGCACTCGCGTGTTCGTGCATCGTTCCATCAAGACAGCGTTTCTCGAACGACTGGTCAGGCGCGTGAACGCCATGCGCATCGGCGATCCGCTGGATCCGCAGACCCAGGTCGGCGCGCTGATATCCGAACAACACATGCACAAGGTATTGTCGTACATCGAACGAGGACGAAGTGAGGGCGCGCGATTGCTCACCGGCGGTTCGCGCGTGACCTCGGGCGCTCTGGCGCGCGGTTTTTTTGTCGCTCCGACGGTATTCGACAATTGTCGCGATGACATGGCCATCGTTCGCGAAGAGATCTTCGGACCGGTCATGTCGGTGTTGGACTTCGAGGATGAGCGCGAGGTCATCGAGCGCGCCAACGCCACGGAGTTTGGCCTCGCTGCAGGCGTCTTCACCAATGATTTGACGCGGGCGCATCGCGTCATCGCCCAGCTGCAAGCGGGGACTTGTTGGATCAATCAGTACAATGTGACCCCGATCGAGTTGCCCTTTGGCGGCGTCAAGCTCTCTGGACTCGGACGCGAAAATGGCCGCGCGGCCATTGAACACTACACCCAATTAAAAAGCGTTTACGTTGCGATGGGCGACGTGGTCGCTCCGTACTGAGAAATCCTTTGAGCCAGACCAGTTTTGACTACGTCATCGTAGGCGCGGGCTCGGCCGGCTGTGTGCTCGCCAATCGATTGACCGCGGATGGCAAGCGCAGTGTCTTGTTGCTGGAGTTCGGCGGATCCGACCGGTCCATCTTCGTGCAGATGCCCACTGCCTTGTCGATTCCGATGAACATGAAGCGCTTCAACTGGTTTTATCACACCCAACCGGAGCCGGCCTTAAATGGCCGGCGCATGCATACGCCGCGAGGCAAGGTGCTGGGAGGGTCTTCGTCGATCAACGGGCTGGTGTACATTCGCGGCAATCCCGAGGATTTCAATGGCTGGGAGGCGCAAGGCGCTGCGGGTTGGAGCTACAGCGATGTGTTGCCGTATTTTCGCCGCGCCGAAACACGACAGGAAGGCGGCAATATCTATCGCGGCGGCGCCGGTCCGTTGCAGACCCGCTACGGGTCGCTGCGCAACCCGCTGCATGCGGCCTGGCTGGCGGCGGCTCGCGAAGCGGGCTATCCCAGCAGCGATGACGTCAACGGCATGCAGCAGGAGGGATTCGGCCGCATGGACATGACGGTGGGCGAGGGCAGGCGCAGCAGCGCCGCCAATGCCTATCTACGGCCGGTGCTGGGGCGGGAAAATCTCAGCATGATCACTCGCGCGCTGGTCTCGCGCATCCTGTTCGACGGAAAGCGTGCCAGCGGCGTGGAATATTTGCGCGGTGGCAAGACTCATCGCGTCAGCGCCAATGCGGAGGTGATCCTGTGCGGCGGCCCGATCAATTCGCCGCAATTGCTGAAACTCTCCGGCGTGGGTCCCTCGGCCGAGCTGCGCGAACACCAGATAGACGTGGTTCATGAGTTGGCCGGAGTCGGCGAGAATCTTCAGGATCATTTGGAGTTCTACTTTCAAGTGGCCAGCAAGGAACCGGTCACGTTGTATTCCTCCATCAGCCCCTGGAGTCGCGCATGGATCGGTGCGCGCTGGCTGCTGCGCAAGGATGGCCTGGGAGCCACCAACCACTTTGAAACCTGCGGATTCATCCGCAGCCGGGCCGGGATCCCCTATCCGGACATTCAGTATCACTTCCTGCCGCTGGCGGTGGCTTACGACGGCTCCAGCCTTGCTCAAGAACATGGCTTTCAAGCGCACGTAGGTCCGATGCGATCCAAGAGTCGCGGCTGGGTCCGGCTTGCCTCGAACAATCCCCGCGAGCAGCCGCTCATTCAGTTCAACTACATGAGTCATGCCGAAGATCGGGAAGAAATGCGCGCCTGCGTGCGTCTGACGCGCGAGATATTTTTACAACCGGCTTTCGATCGATACCGCGGACGCGAGATTCAACCGGGAGCGGAGGTCCAATCGGATACCGACATCGATGCTTTCATTCGCAGCAAGGTAGAGAGCGCTTACCATCCCTCGTGCACCTGCAAGATGGGTGCGGATACGGATCCCATGGCTGTGGTGGATCCGCAGACACGCGTGCGGGGTCTGGAGCGACTGCGCGTGGTTGATTCCTCCATCATGCCCTCGATCACCACCGGCAACCTGAATGCGCCTACCATCATGCTGGCGGAAAAGGCGGCCGATCATATCTTGGGAGTACCGTTACTGCCGCGCGAAACGGTGCCGGTGTACGTCGCGCCTCATTGGCGGAGCGCGCAGCGCTGAGTTTAAGGATCCGTCGCCGGCTTCGAACCGATGCTGTCCCGGACGCGGCCATAGCTCTCTCCCCAGCGGTCGGTCATCGCGGCGCGGATATCCCAAAGCGCCGGGAAAAAGCGATGTTTCGCGCCGGCTTGCAGCAGGTCCACCGAGCGCCCTTTGAGAGAGGCCGCACCCATGCCGATCGATCGCTGAATCAAAAATATGTGGTGCAGGCGAAATTTCTGGAATAACTCGTCGAAGTTCAGCATTGCTTCTGCAATAGCGTAAGCATCGTCGTGCGCGTAGTCGGCATCGTAAATCTTTGCCACAGTGGTATTGCGGCCCATGAGGCACACACGCTCGAAGGTTTGCCAAATATTGGGAACGACTTTCAGCAAGACGCGAAAGCCCGGGGATTCTTGGCCGCTGCCATTTCCGAGCTGCAATCGGATTTGCTGGTACTCCTTCGGCGACATGGTTTCGAGCAGTTCCAGCTGATCGATCATCAGTCTCAAGGTGCGATTGCAGCGCTCGAACAGCGTCAAAACTCGAAACGCCTGTTGTTGCTCCAGATACTCGTCGATGTCGAACAGCGTATAGGCGATGAGCTTCATCCACAGTTCTTCTACCTGATGCACAACTTGGAATTGCAGCTCGTCTTTATTGCAGAATTTGTCGAAGGGTTTCTGGCATGCCAGCAGATCTTGTGTGTTGAGATAGAGCTCGTAGTCCAAATTCTTGGCGCCGCCCATCTCCGTATAAAACAGTTCTCGGTCCATAGGGATATCCTCATTGAGCCGCGTGTTAGACTGATATGACTTCGAATATATCATCGCAAGCGGGGCAGCGATTGGACGCAACGGCAATCGCCAGCCGCGAGGCCGGCCTTCATAAAGATTTAAGCCGCTCACAGCTCATCATGATCGGTTTGGGAGGCGCGATCGGCACCGGCCTGTTCATGGGCAGCGGCGTTGCGATCGGCTATGCGGGTCCGGCGGTCATACTGAGTTACTCGATTGCAGCGATCGCAGCGGTGGCAATCGTTTGCAGCCTCTCGGAGATGGCGGTCATGCACCCGACCGCCGGCTCATTCGGCACCTATGCCGAGATTTATCTCAATCCCTGGGCGGGCATCGTCGCTCGCTATTCTTACTGGATGGCTCAGGTGATAGCCGTGGGCGCGGAGGCCGTGGCGGCGGGTGTCTACATGACCTTCTATTTTCCGGGCACTCCGGTGTGGCTGTGGTCGGTGGGTTTCGCCCTGGTGCTGCTCTATTTCAACTCCCGCTCCGTCAATAATTTCGGCTCCATTGAATATTGGTTTGCTCTGATCAAAGTCGTCGCCATAGTCATATTCATCATTCTCGGCGCTGCGACCATCTTCGGACTGTGGACCGAGCCTGTCGGCTTTCACAATCTCACCGGTCTGCCCGGCGGCTTCATGCCGCATGGCTTCGGTGGCGTTTGGATGGGAGTGATCTTGGGGATTCTGTCCTTCAATGGCATCGAAGTGATCGCGGTCACCTCGGGCGAAGCCAAGGATCCGGTGCGAACGATTCCCGCGGCGCTGCGCACCATGGCGTTGCGGCTGTTTCTGTTCTACATCCTGGCGTTGACCATCGTGGTCTGCTTCGTACCTTGGACGGAAACCGGCGCCACCGTCGTCACTCAAAGTCCCTTCGTACGCATCTTTGCGCATTCCGGCATTCGGCACGCGGCCGGCATCATGAACTTTGTTGTCTTGAGCGCCGCGCTCTCGAGCATGAACACCAACGTTTACCTGTGCTCGCGGATGCTGTTCTCCTTATCGCGAGGCAGGTTTGCGCCGCAGTTTCTGGGCAAGTTGAGTAAGAACGGCACACCGATTACGGCCATTTTGGTGTCGGGGGTTTGTATTTTGGTGGCCGCGGGCCTTTCCAAGCTGACACCGCGGGCATACAACTACCTGTTCGGAGTGGCGCTGTTCGATGCGATGATCGTATGGATCATCATTCTGCTCAGCCATTTGAGCTTTCGGCGCAGGCACAGAGCGGCAGACCTGCCCGTGCGCACGCCCGGATTTCCTTTCGTGCAGATTGCAGGACTGCTGCTGTTATGCGCCGTACTGCTTACGATGGGATTGGATAAGGAAACCTGGCAGATCTCGTGGATCGTGGGCGTTCCATGGCTGCTGCTGTTGTCAGCCGGCTATTTCATCGTCAAGGCACGTCGCA
>JAXDQN010000325.1:0-2596 GCA_034667865.1 Gammaproteobacteria bacterium | reverse complement strand
GATACGGTGCGTGGCTTCGAAGTGACCACCATCGACAATCTGATCAACTGGGCCCGAACCGGCTCGCTGTGGCCCATGACCTTTGGTCTGGCCTGTTGCGCGGTGGAAATGATGCACTTGGGCGCCGCGCGCTACGACCAGGATCGGTTTGGAATCATTTTCAGGCCGAGTCCGCGCCAGTCCGACGTGATGATCGTGGCCGGCACGCTGGTGAATAAAATGGCGCCGGCGTTGCGCAAGGTGTACGACCAGATGGCTGAGCCGCGCTGGGTGATCTCCATGGGCTCCTGCGCCAATGGCGGCGGCTACTATCATTATTCCTATGCCGTGGTGCGCGGCTGCGATCGCATTGTGCCGGTGGATGTGTACGTGCCGGGCTGCCCGCCGACCGCCGAGGCGCTGCTCTACGGCATCATTCAGCTGCAAAACAAGATCAAGCGCAACAAGGCGATCATTCGATGAGCGCCGAGATGAGCCCTCCAGCGGCGGTGGCAACACCGACCCGCCTCGAAGCCTTGGGGGCGGCCGTCGTCGCGGCAGTTCCCGCAGGCTTGACGGCCGTGCCCAATCATTGCGGCGAACTGACCTATGAGGTGGCTGCGGATCAGCTGCTCTCCATCGCGCAGCGGCTGCGCGATGGCGTTGGCCTGAAATTCGAAATGTGCATGGATGTGTGCGGCATCGACTATTTGTCGCATGGGCACAGCGAGTGGCTGACGCAGGATGCCACTGCGTCCGGATTCAGCCGCGGCGTGGCTCGCGGTGCGCAGCGCCAGGGCAGCATCCCGCCGGGACGTCGTTTTGCCGTCGTCTATCACCTGTTGTCGGTGTCTTGGAATCAGCGCCTGCGCTTGCGGGTGTTCTGCGCCGATGATGAGCAGCCCATGGTGGACTCGGTCACCGCCATTTGGAGCGGCGCGGATTGGTTCGAGCGCGAAGCCTTCGACCTGTTCGGCATTCTCTTCAAGGGGCATCCGGATTTGCGCCGCCTGCTCACCGACTATGGTTTCATCGGTCATCCGTTCCGCAAGGATTTTCCGCTGTCCGGCAATGTCGAAGTTCGCTACGACCCGGAGAAGCGCCGGGTGGTGTACCAGCCGGTGAGCATCGATCCGCGAATTCTGGTTCCCAAGGTGATCCGCCACGACAATCGCTACGATCCGCAGCTGACCAACGCACCCGCGCATGCCACCAGCATCGCCGCGCCGGACAAGCCCAATGGCTGAGATTCGCAACTACACCATGAACTTCGGTCCGCAGCATCCGGCTGCGCACGGCGTGCTGCGCTTGGTGCTGGAGCTCGACGGCGAGGTCATTCAAAAGGCCGATCCGCATGTGGGGCTGCTGCATCGCGGGACGGAAAAGCTGGCCGAGAGCAAGCCGTTCAATCAATCCATCGGCTACATGGACCGGCTCGACTACGTATCCATGATGTGCAACGAGCACGCTTACGTGCTGGCCATCGAAAAACTCCTGGGTATCGAGCCGCCGATCAGGGCGCAGTACATCCGCGTGATGTTCGATGAAATCACCCGCATCTTGAATCATCTGATGTGGTTGGGCGCGCATGGCCTGGACATCGGCGCCATGACGGTGTTTTTGTACTGCTTCCGCGAGCGCGAAGACCTGATGGATTGCTACGAAGCGGTATCGGGCACGCGCATGCATGCGACCTACTATCGTCCGGGCGGCGTGTACCGCGACCTGCCGGACTCCATGCCGCAGTACCAGGTGTCGCAGTGGCGCAGCAAGAAGGAAGCCGATCGCTTGAATGGGCGGCGCGTCGGCGGGCTGCTCAGCTTCATCGATAATTTCACGCAGCGCTTCAACGCCTGCGTCGATCAGTACGAAACCCTGCTCACCGACAATCGCATCTGGAAGCAGCGCACCGTCAACATCGGTGTCGTTGCTCCCGAGCGCGCCATGCAGTTGGGCTTCTCGGGGCCGATGCTGCGCGGTTCGGGCGTGGAATGGGACATTCGCAAGAAACAGCCCTATGAAGTGTACGAGCAGATGGATTTCGATATTCCGGTGGGCGTGAATGGCGATTGCTACGATCGCTACCTGGTGCGGGTCGAAGAGCTGCGCCAGTCGAACCGCATCATCAAACAGTGCGTGGAATGGCTGAAGGTCAATCCGGGACCGGTGATGATCGACGATCGCAAGGTGCGTCCGCCGCGGCGCGAAGAGATGAAGGGCGACATGGAATCTCTGATCCATCATTTCAAATTGATGACCGAGGGCTACTGCGTGCCGCAGGGCGAGGTGTATGCGGCGGTCGAGGCGCCGAAGGGCGAACTCGGCGTGTACTTGGTGTCCGATGGCGCCAATAAGCCGTATCGCATGAAAGTGCGCGCGCCGGGCTTTGCGCACTTGGCCTCTTTGGATGAAATGGTGCGCGGCCATATGCTGGCGGACGTGGTGGCGGTGATCGGCACCCAGGACATCGTGTTCGGCGAGATCGACCGATGAGCGTCGAATTATCGGCGCATGTGCGCGAGGAAATCGATCACTGGGTGGCGAAGTTTCCGCCGGACCGCAAGCGTTCCGCCGTGATCTCGGCATTGCATGCCGTGCAGCATGAGAACAAGGGGTT
>JAXDQN010000324.1:0-3788 GCA_034667865.1 Gammaproteobacteria bacterium | reverse complement strand
AAGAGCAAACGCTGCCGCCTGAGATCGTCGCCAATCTGCAGCGCGCCTATGGATTGGACCAGCCGATTTGGACCCAGTACGGGCGCTACTTGGGCTCGCTGCTGCACGGTGATTTTGGCCCGTCGTTCAAATACAAAGATTTCACGGTGACCGAACTCATTGCACAGGGATTCCCCGTGACGCTGCAATTGGGCGTCATCGCCATGACTTTGGCGCTGCTGAGCGGAATCCCGTTGGGGATATTCGCCGCGCTGCGCCACAACCTCGCCGCCGATTACCTCACCATGTCGGTGGCGGCGATGGGCATCGCGATCCCGTCATTCGTGGTGCTGCCGTTTCTTGGACTGGTGTTCGGCATTAAATTGCACTGGCTGCCGGTGGCCGGATGGGAACCGGACTCACCCCGGTATTTGCTGCTGCCGGTCATCGCCTTGGCGCTGCCGCCGCTGGCATACATCGCCCGCATGACCCGCGGCAGCATGTTGGAAGTGCTGCGCAGTGATTTCATCCGTACGGCGCGCGCCAAAGGCTTGCCGCTGTACTCGATCGTCATGACGCATGCGCTGCGGCCGGCGTTGTTGCCGGTGGCCGGCTACCTGGTGCCGGCGGTGGCATCCATCATGACCGGTTCCTTGGTGGTCGAATCGATTGCGGGTTTGCCCGGGATTGGCCGCTATCTGGTGCAGGGTGCGTTGAATCGCGACTACACCTTGGTGCTCGGCATGGTCATCATCTATTCGACGCTGCTCATCGGCATGGGTTTGCTGGTGGATTTGCTGTACGTATGGCTCGATCCGCGAGTGCGTCAGCGATGAGGGGTTTCTGGCACGATGCCGCGAGCCGGCTGCGTCGCAATCCGGCCGCGGTTGCCGCGCTGCTGATCATGCTGATCGTGATGCTGCTCGCCGTCATCGGTCCGTGGCTCAATCCCAATTCCACCGATGCTTTGGACTGGGCCCACGTCGCTGCGTCCCCGGGACTCGCGAGCGCGCACTGGTTGGGCACCGACCGATTGGGGCGCGATTTATTTGTGCGCACCCTGGCGGGTACCAGAGTATCTCTGGCGATCGGTTTGGTCGCGACCCTGGTCAGCCTGGTGGTCGGCATCAGTTACGGAGCGGTCGCGGGCTATGTGGGCGGGCGCACCGATCATTTGATGATGCGCATGATCGAAATTCTCAGCGGCCTGCCGTTGATCTTTTTCGTGATATTTCTCACGGTCATTTTCGGGCGCGGTTCTGCGCTGCTGTTCTTCACCATTGGCGCGATCGGCTGGTTGACGATGGCGCGCATCGTGCGTGGACAAACCTTGAGCATCCGACAACGCGAATTCATCGAGGCGGCGATCGCATCGGGAGCCGGCACAGCGCGGATCATCGTCAAGCACGTGATTCCCAATCTCATGGGACCCGTCATCGTCTATGCGACGCTCACGGTACCGCAGATCATCTTGTTCGAGAGTTTTTTGAGTTTTCTCGGTTTGGGCATTCAAGAGCCGCGCGCCAGCCTCGGCACCCTGATCGCCGCCGGCGCAGGCGAGATGGAAGCGGCGCCTTGGATTTTGCTGGTTCCCGGCGGCGTGCTGGCCGCGCTGCTGCTGTGCCTGAATATCTTCGGCGATGGCCTGCGCGATGCCTTCGATGTGAAGGAGCGCTAGCCGTGAAGCCGCTGCCGACACTGCAGATCGATAACTTGAGCGTCAACTTTGCCGGCAGCGACGGGCCGCTCGCGGCGGTTCGCGAGGTCTCGCTGGCGGTGGCCGGCGCCGAGTGTGTGGGCGTGGTGGGGGAATCAGGATCGGGAAAGACCCAGCTGTTCATGGCGGCGATGGGCCTATTGGCCCGCAATGCGGCGGTTACGGGCAGCGTACGCTTCGAAGGCAACGAATTGCTGGGCGCCGCGGCGCCGCTGCTGAACCGCTTCCGCGGTTCCAGACTGAGCATGATTTTTCAGGATCCGATGACTTCGTTGACGCCGCATATGCGCATCGGCGCGCAGCTGGCCGAAGTCCTGCTGCATCACCAGCAGATGACGCGACGCGAGGCGTGGGATCTGGCGCGCACCATGCTGGAACGCGTGCGCATCCCGGACCCGTTGCGCCGCCTGCAGCAGTATCCGCATCAGCTGTCAGGCGGCATGCGCCAACGCGTCATGATCGCGATGAGTCTGCTGTGCAATCCCGCACTGGTGATTGCCGATGAGCCCACCACGGCGCTCGATGTGACCGTGCAGGCGCAAATTCTCGATCTGCTGCGCACTGTGCGTGCCGATTTCGGCATGGCGCTGATTCTCATCAGCCACGATTTGACCGTGGTTGGCAGCATCGCCGATCGCATTTTGGTGATGTATGCGGGACGCATAGTCGAAGCCTCGCCGGCTGAGGAGCTGTGGCGCGCTCCGCAGCATCCGTATTCGGCTGAATTGCTGAAGTGTGTGCCGACACTATCTGGGCCCCTGTTGTCGCGCCTGGCGACGCTGCGCGGCCAGGCGCCGCTACCGCACGAGGTGGGCGCGGGCTGTGCGTTCGCGCCGCGCTGCGCCGGCGCCACTGAAAAATGCCGGCGCGAGCGTCCTGCCTTGAGCGGTTCGGCGGTCCGGCAGGTCGCCTGTCACTTCCCGCTGTCGGCATGAGCGCGGCGATTCTCAAGGTCAGCGATTTGAGCGTGCATTACGGCACGCATGCGGTGGTGAGCGAGGTGAGTTTCGATTTGGCCGCGGGCGAGACCGTCGGTTTGGTGGGCGAGTCCGGTTCGGGAAAATCGAGCTTGGCGCGGGCCATTTTGCGGCTGATCGACAGCAGCGGCGGCAGCGTCGAGTGGTTGGGCGAGGATCTGCTGATGTGTTCGGCGGCGCGCATGCGCGCCAAACGGCGCGAGCTGCAGATCGTCTTTCAGGACCCGTTGGCGAGCCTGAATCCGCGCATGTCGGTGGGCGATTCGATTGCCGAGCCGCTGCGAATATTCGAGCCCGGCATGGATGCGGCACAGCGTCAGCGGCTGGTGGCGGCCATGCTGCAAAGAGTCGGGCTCGACGCATCGATGGCCGGCCGCTATCCGCATGAGTTCAGCGGCGGCCAATGTCAGCGCATCGGCATCGCCCGCGCCATGATGTTGAATCCGAAGCTGCTGATTTGCGATGAAGCGGTCAGTTCGCTGGATGTTTCCATCCAGGGACAGATCATCAACCTGCTGCTCGATCTGCAGCGCGAGACCGGCATGGCGATGCTGTTCATCAGCCACAATCTGAGCATCGTGCGTCACCTGAGTCACCGCGTGTTGGTGATGTTCATGGGACGATTGGTGGAGATTGCAAGCCGCGATGCACTGTTTGCTGCGCCGGTTCATCCCTATACCCGCGCGTTGCTGAGCGCCGCGGCCTTGCGCAGTCCGGTTGAACCGCCGGCCGAAGCGAGCCCGAAGACTGTCGGGTGCGCTTACCAAGATCGCTGCCGTTATGCGCTGCCGCTGTGCGCCGCGTCGGCGCCGCCGCTCGCGGCGCTCGAGTCCGATTTGTGGGTCGCCTGTCACCGCGCCGCGGAACCGGGATTCCGCTATTCTTGATTGCATGACCATCAGAAAACCGGTGCGCCCCAGCGAGGGGCTGGCCAATGTGCGCTATGAGATTCGCGGCAAGCTGGCGCACCGCGCCCTGGCGCTGGAGCGCTTGGGCTACGACATCGTGTCGCTGAACATCGGCAACCCCTATGCGTTCGGATTTCGCACACCGGAAACCATGCGCTTGGCCATGATCGAAAATCTGCGCAACAGCGAAGGCTACGTGCACCAGAA
>JAXDQN010000323.1:0-8339 GCA_034667865.1 Gammaproteobacteria bacterium | reverse complement strand
TTTCCTTGTGGTATTGCTTGCGGCGGTGCAAGCGCACCACCTGGTCGATGATGTCGCCCCAGATGCCGACGAGGTACGGAGGATCGATTTGCGAACGCAGGCGCAGCCAGCGGTCGATCCGATACAGATTCAAAAGCTGCCAGGCCAGATACAAACAAGCCGAGCCCAAGATCCACAGCCAAATGGGTCCGACCAGCAGGCCTGCGCACAAGCCCAACATCAGAATGCCCGCGAGCCGCGCGAGCGCGAAGGTCCACATCGCTGCCATGGGCTAAAAGACTATTGCCTCATGCGTCCCGCGTCGAGAATCGATAACCGGCGCCGCGCACTGTTTGCACCAACCGCTCCAACGAGAATGGCTCGAGCGCCTTGCGCAACCGACGAATGTGCACATCCACGGTACGCTCCTCCACATAAGTATTACCCCCCCAGACACGGTCGAGCAACTGACCGCGGGTGAACACCCGCTCCGGGTGTGTCATGAAGAAATGCAGCAGGCGATATTCAGTGGGTCCCAGCGCGATTTCGCGATCGTGGGAGCTGACGCGATGACTGGAATCATCGAGCTTCAATCCTTCGACCTCCACCACGTCATCGGCGCCCGCCGGCGCCGCGCGGCGCAGCACCGCTTGAATTCGCGCCAGCAGTTCACGCGGCGAGAACGGCTTGGTGATGTAATCGTCCGCCCCGCCCTCCAGGCCATTCACCTTGTCCTGCTCTTCGGCGCGAGCGGTGAGCATGATGACCGGGATTTCCTCGGTATCCTTGGCGCGCTTCAATGAGCGGGTGAGCTCCAAACCACTCATGTCCGGCAGCATCCAATCAACCAACATCAGGTCGGGTCGCACGTCCACGATCCGGGCGCGCGCTTCGCGGCAGTCCTCAGCCTCGCGCACATCGTAGCCGGCGCGCCGCAGCCCAAACGCAATCATGTCGCGAATGGCCTTCTCGTCTTCCACTATCAGGATGCGCCTGGCTGACATACGTTTCCCTCGTTGCTAGCCCGCTATTACAGACTCCGATTGTGACACTTCCGTGACTAATGTGACTGAGCGGCGCGTTCCGCGGTTGTCAGGGCGACTTTGTCGCGTAAATACAAGGGAGTTAGTTGTGCCGGGTCCAATCCGGCGCCTAATTTCAGCCGCAGCGCGCCCAACCGGCCCATTTCGCGCGCCTGGGGCAAGGCTTGCGTGAAGGCGGCAGTGACGCGCACGCCAGGCAGTTCGCCCAAGCGGGGGTAGACGGAAAATCCACGCCCGATGCCTTGATATGTACCGTCGGGCGGGACCACCACATTTTGCGGCGGGGTCACCGCGGGCACGTTGCTGGCTCTTAGGCCCCACGCAGCATCTGCCACGAAGCATCCCCAGTACACCTCGCCCATGCGGGCATCCAGGCATGCCAGGGCCCGCCCTGCTGGAGCGCCCGCCGCCGCCGGATCGCCGGCCGCACCATCGGCCTGCAGGACTTGAAAGGCAAGCGCCTCGAGCGTGGTGATTGGTATCACGGCAAGGCCGGCGCCGAAGGCCAAACCTTGGGCCACGGCGACGCTGATGCGCACGCCGGTGAATGCGCCGGGCCCGATGCTGGAAGCGATCGCATCCAGCGCAGACAGCGCCAGCTGCGCTTCTGCCAGACATTGCTCCACCATGGACAGAATCTGCGCCGCACTGCTTTTGCCCGATTCGCTGGAGCGGCCGATCTCCGCTCCGTCGCACCACAGAGAAACCGAACAGGCTTCGGTGGCCGCATCCAGTGCCAGTATTCGCATGCGCCTACGTAGCCTGAGAGAGACGTTCCGCGAGAAACTCCGCGGCGAGCGAACTCTGCGAGATCACCGGGCTTGGCGGCATCGAATCCAGGAAGATTTTTCCATAGGCCTTAGTCTTGATGCGCGGATCGCCCACCACGATCACGCCAAAGTCATCGAAATCGCGGATCAATCGGCCGACACCCTGTTTCAAGGCCAGCACCGCCTGCGGCAACTGATACTCGAAGAACGGATTCCCGCCGCGGCGCCGAATGCCCTCGAGCCTGGCTTTCAGCAGCGGATCATCCGGAGCGGCGAACGGCAGCTTGTCGATCGCCACAATGGACAGTGCGTCGCCCTTCACGTCGACGCCCTCCCAAAAGCTACCGGTGGCCAACAGCACCGCATTACCGAGTTCGCGGAAGCGATTCAGCAGCGCCTCGCGCGGCGCCTCGCCTTGCACCAGCACCGGAAACGGCGGCGCCGGGAAGCGCGCTTTCAATGCCTTGACCCCCTCGGCCAAACCGCGGTAGCTGGTGTACAGCAAAAACGCCCGGCCGCCGCTGGCTTCGAGCAAGGGCGCGCAGGCCTCGATGAATTTGGCGGCGAAGCTGGGGTCCTGCGGATCCGGCATGCGCGGCGGCAGAAACAGGCGCGCTTGAGTGCGATAATCGAACGGACTGTCGATGCGCAGCGTGCGCGCTTCGAGCAAGCCGATGCGCGCGGCGAAGTGCGAGAAATCCTCGCCGATCGCCAGCGTCGCCGAGGTGAACACCCACGCACAGGGGCGCGATTCGACATACTCGCGCAGCCGCTCGGCAATCTCGAAGGGCGTGAATTGCAGCAACAGGCCGTTGGCGGTCGCCTCCACCCAGCGCAAACCAAGTTCGTCCGAGTGCTCACGTATACCGGCGAGTTCATTGGCGAGCGCAGCGGCGCGGCGGCCGCAATTCGCGGTGCCCGCGCCGGCGCCCAAGCCATCGAGTTGTTCGGCGATGCCGCTCAGCGCCGTCTCTATATCCGGCAACGCATCGAGGAAGGAGTCGGGGAGCGATGCCCATTCATGCCGACCAGCACCGCCCGGCAATGCAACGCGCAGCGCTTCGAGGCGATCTTCCAACGCGGCCAGCGCGTCGATCATCGATGGCGCGCGGATCGCGGCCGCCAGCATCTCGGCGCCGATGTCACGCAGCAGGATTTGCACCTTGCGCACCGACCACACTTGACCGAAGAATTGCGCCGCCGTGTCCGGAACCTGGTGAGCTTCATCCAAGATCACCGCTTCGGCGCCCGGCAATAGATCACCGAAGCCTTCATCCTTCAGCGCCAGATCGGCCAACAGCAAATGATGATTGACCACCACGATGTCGGCCGCTTGCGCGTTGCGGCGCGCATCGATCACATGACAGCGGGAAAATTGCGGGCACTCCTGTCCCAGGCAGTTCTCTCGGGTCGAGGTGATGTTCGGCCAGATGGAAGACTGCTCCGGCAGATCGGTGAGCTCCGCTAAATCGCCGCTCTTGGTGGTGGCGGCCCAGCGCGTCACCTTGGCCAGCACGGCCGTGACGCCGCGTTCATGCCCCAGCAGCGAGCCTTGTTGGCCGACGAGTTCCAAGCGGTGACGGCACAGATAGTTCGCCCGGCCCTTGAGCAGCGCGATCTTCACCGGCATGCCCAAAGCCTTGGCCAGCATGGGCACATCGCGATGAAACAATTGATCCTGCAGAGTGCGCGTGCCCGTGGAAATGATGATGCTGCGGCCGGAGAGCAAGGCCGGCACCAGATATGCAAAGGTCTTCCCGGTGCCGGTGCCCGCCTCGACGATCAGCGGCTCCAGCCGCGCCAGCGCCTGGCCCACAGCCTTGGCCATCGCCGCTTGTTCCGGACGATAGGCGTAGCCGGGCAACGCCCGCGCCAGCGGACCGCCCGCACTGAACACCTCGCGATAGTCGCTATTCATCAGCGTAGCGTACGTGGTTTCGACACGTGCTATTTGACCAAGACGCGAAATCGCACGAACGCAACTGAATTGGCTTTGAGACTGTTTTTCAGTTGCCAACGAATATGCGTGTAATCGGCGGCGACCGCCGTGCGCATTTCACCGTCGCTGCCGGCCACGCGCAAATTTTCCTGCCGATCGAAATTCAGTCCGCCATCCACGGAGTAGCTGATGTCGGTGGCCGGACCCACGGCCGATTCGGCGACGTACCAGGTATGCGCGGGAATCGGAAAGTCCACCCGCGGCGGCGGTGCGGTGGTGGCGCCCGTGTTGCGCACTTCGAGGGTGTAGAGAACCCGATCGCCGGATACCACGCGTTTCGCAGGCGCAAGTTTCGGGCCCGCTTCGACTTCCGCAATGGCGCGCACCAAGATTGCGCCGGGGCTCGGCGCGGCAAATGCGTGTGGTGTCAGCAAGAGGCAAAACCACGCGTGTGCGAGTAGGCGAATTCTTATCTTGTACATATTGCCAAAGGCTTACACATATTTATTCGGGCATTGTAAATCATTTATAATCAGATACTTATCCGACATCCAAAAACCTGCTGCGGTTTCGTCGCGGACAACTTGAGTGGCGCAAAAAGCAGTGACGTCCACTGTGTGTTGCACTGCTTCGAAGGCAGTTGGCGAGCGCGCACCCATCTGTCATCCTTTGCGGCCTAATCAAGCTTTGATGTGAAGGACAGTTTCCTATGGCCACGGCCCCCCAACATGTAACCACGCTTGACTCCATGAACAAGGATGTCACTGCATGGGTCAACCAGGTCGCTAAGCTGACCCAGCCGCAAAAGATTTATTGGTGCGATGGCAGCGACGCTGAATTCGCCGCTCTGCAACGCGAACTCGTCACTGCCAAAGAGTTGAAGCCGCTCAATCAAGACAGCTTCCCTGGATGCGTGCTGTCGCGATCGCACCCCTCGGACGTCGCGCGCGTCGAGCACCTCACCTTCGTGTGCTCCAAGAACCAGGACGACGCCGGTCCCAACAATCATTGGATCGAACCGAAACAAGCCCACGCACAAATGGATGCGCTGTTCGACGGTTGCATGAAGGGCCGCACGCTGTATGTGGTGCCTTACTGCATGGGTCCGATCGATTCGCCGTTTTCGCGCTGCGGTGTCGAGATCACCGACAGCGCCTACGTCGTGTTGAACATGCACATCATGACGCGGATGGGCCGTGCCGCGCTCGAGCGCATCAGCCGGGATAAAACCTTCGTGCGCGGACTGCACTCCACCGGCGACTTGAATCCCAAACGTCGCTTCATCATGCATTTCCCGGAAGAACTTTCCATCAAGAGCTTCGGCTCGGGCTATGGCGGCAATGCTCTGCTCGGCAAGAAATGTCACGCGTTGCGCATTGCCAGCTGGCAGGCGCGCACCGAAGGCTGGCTGGCGGAGCATATGCTCATCGTCGGCATCGAAAATCCGCAGGGCGAGATCCATTATCTGGCCTGCGCATTTCCGTCGGCTTGCGGTAAGACCAATCTCGCCATGCTGATTCCGCCGGCGAGCTACAAAGGCTGGAAGGTGTGGACCGTGGGCGACGACATTGCGTGGCTGCATCCGGGCAAGGACGGACGGCTCTACGCCATCAACCCGGAATCCGGCTATTTCGGCGTGGTGCCGGGCACCAATGCGAAGACCAATCGCAACGCTTACGAGATGATCCGCAAGAACACCATATTCACCAACGTCGGGCTGACGGCTGACAACCAGCCATGGTGGGAAGGCTTGAGCGAAGGTACGCCGGTCGTCGACTGGCAGGGGCGGCCCTACGATCCGAAGAACGGTCCCGCGGCGCAACCCAATTCCCGCTTCACCGTCTCGGCCAAACAAAATCCCAGCTATTCGAAGTTGGCGGATGCGCCCGGTGGCGTACCGATTTCAGCCATCGTCTTCGGCGGCCGGCGCCGCGCATTGGCGCCGTTGGTTTATCAGGCACGCAATTGGTTGCACGGCGTACTGGTCGGCGCAGGTGTGGCCTCGGAGACCACGGCGGCGGCAACCGATGCGGTCGGTGTCGTGCGCCGCGATCCCATGGCCATGTTGCCCTTCGCCGGCTACAACTACGGCGATTACTGGGCGCACTGGATCAATGTCGGCGCCAAGCTGAAATCGCCGCCGCAGATTTTTCACGTCAACTGGTTCCGGCAGGACGGCGCCGGCAAGTACCTATGGCCGGGCTTCGGCGACAACCTGCGCGTCCTGCGCTGGATCATCGATCGCTGCAAGGGCAGCGCGAAGTCGCATGACACCGCCATCGGCCATTTGCCGAATGCGGCTGACTTGGATCTGCAGGGGCTGGAGATTGCGCCGGCGGCCTTGGAAGAACTGCTCGCGGTCAATCCAAAACTTTGGCAGGAAGAGTTTGCGGGGATCGAGAAGTACATGTCGGAATTCGGCAGCCACGTGCCGGACGCGCTGAAAACCGAATTGAAAAGCGCAATGGACCGGGTCGCGGGCGACAGGGTCGCTGGCAACCCCGCATAGCCGACCCCGCCTTGCAGGCCGCGCCTTGCAGGCCGCGTTCATTCCTCGCAGGTGTAGCGAATCACCTGCGAGGAGTTGCTGTCCGGCGCCTTGCCGAGACCGATGAGGCCTTCACCGCGAATCTGCATGGAATCGCGGCGCACGAAGGCCTCTTCGCCATCCTTGCCGACCACGAACGTACCGTTGGTGCTCTGATCGATCAGCATGAACTTATTGCGATTGATCTCCACCCGGGCATGCAGCCGTGAAATCAGATTGCCCTTTACCACCAGATCGTTTTCCTCGGCGCGGCCGATGGTGATGTTGGCTTTCGTTTCGCTCACCAAGACTTCCTGCCCCTGGTAGCGCAAGCGCAGGCGCGACGACTTATTAGCCTTCTCCCGCTCGCGGGACGTGATGGCGATGGCCGGTACCATGCTGGTGATGTCGTCGGTCTGCCACAGCACCTCGAACAAAGCCACTTCGCTGCTGCGGCCCTTCAAGGTGGCGATGTCGATCTGCCGCACGGAGGCGCGCCATTCCGGCGAGAGCCGCTCCACCATGGTGGCCGTGGTCATGATCTGGCCCGCTTTGGCCTGGCTGGTCATGCGGTTGGCGGTGTGCACAGCCGAGCCGAAAATATCGCGATTTTCCAGCACCACGGCGCCGAAATTGGTGCCGATACGAATCGCCACCACCTGCTCATCCACCTTTAATTGCGGATGCAGCGCGATTTCCTTCTGCATTTGGGCCGCGGCATTCAAGGCATCGTCGGCCGTGGTAAAGGTGGACATCACCTCATCGCCCATGGTCTTGATGACGGTGCCGTGATTCAGTTCGGTGGCGCCCTTCATCACCTCGATACAGATGCCCACCATGTCGCGGGCGCGTAGGTCCCCCAATAGCTCGTAGAGCTTGGTGCTGCCCACGACATCGGCGAACAGGATGGCGACTTCGATTTCTTTGCCCATTGCCGCGGTCATTATACTTATTGTGGGCGAAGGCCGCTCAGCCCGTTTTACGCCGCCAGTCCTTCCCCTACGATGGGAAGCGCGGAAAACAGAGTGTCCGCGGTGGCATCAGGCCGCATGGCGACGTCGGAAAGGAAGCGTCGCCAGGCACGCGCGCCCTCGCGTCCCGCCATCAACCCATGCATGTGTCGCGTGATCGAATGCAAGCGCATGCCTCGCTGCGCACAGGCTCGCGCATAGGGCACCATGCGCTCCAAGATTTGCCATGGCTCGGGCACGGTCCATTGCGGATCGATGATGCGCTGCTCCAGTTCAGCCAGCAGCGCGGGCCGGTGATATACCGCGCGGCCCAGCATGGCGCCGTCGAGACCCTGCTCCAAGTGCGTGGCGACCGTCGCGGCATCCGCCAATCCGCCATTGATCAGTATGTTCAGTTCGGGACGCTCACGCTTCAAGCGATGCACATAGTCGTATTTCAAGGGCGGAATTTCGCGATTCTGTTTCGGCGACAGGCCGGCAAGAATGGCCGCGCGCGCGTGCACTATCAGGGCGTCCACTCCCACGGCCGCGACTTTGTCGACGAAATCGCTGAAGAACTCATAATCGTCGCGATCGTCGATGCCGATGCGGCACTTCACAGTCACCGGCAGCGCGGTGGCATCTCTCAAGGCTGCCACGCATTGCGCCACCAGCGCGGGCTTGAGCATCAGACATGCGCCGAACGAGCCGTTCTTAACCCGATCGCTGGGGCAGCCCACGTTCAGATTGATCTCCGCGTAACCTGCGGCAGTTCCCAGCTTGGCCGCTTGGGCGAGTTCCGTCGGATCGCAGCCGCCGAGTTGCAGCGCAACCGGATGCTCGGCCGCGTTATGGTCAAGCAGCTGCCTTACATTGCCGCGCACGATGGCCGCGGCCACGATCATTTCTGTGTAAAGCAAGGCGTGCGGCGAATACAAACGATGCAGGTACCGACAGTGGCTGTCGGTCCAATCCATCATGGGGGCCACCGACAGCCTCCGATCGATCGAAGCGGCCTTTTTCTCCGGGGAAAGAGCTAATTTTTGAGTGCTTTCCATGCTGTGCGTATCTACGGTATTTCTGCGTGTATGAAGGGGACAAGAATACCTTGTCTCCCAGGGTGCGTCATGC
>JAXDQN010000322.1:0-2529 GCA_034667865.1 Gammaproteobacteria bacterium | reverse complement strand
TACCACCGCGCGCCGGTATTCCACCTCTAATCCGTTCTCGGTGACGTTGCTGTTGGAACCGACGCCCACATACAGCTTGCTGCCGTCGGGACTCGCCAATAGGGCTTTGGTCCAGTGATGGTTGACGGCCCCCGGCAGGTCTGCAAACTCAACGCCCGATGCTGTGATCCCCGTGTCTCCGGAGCGGTAGGGAAACTTCACAATGGCATCGGTGTTCGCGACATAGAGCGATTCACCGATCAGCTGCATGCCGAACGGCGAGTGCAGATGTTCGATAAACACGTGCTTCTCCCATTCGCCGGCCGCAGTGTCCTTCTTGCGGAGCAGCTTGACCCGGTCGCCGCCTTTGCCGCCCTTTCCGGACAGATTTTTCACCTTGTTGGCAATCAACTGCTTTGGCGTCGTTATAGGCTCCGTGCCGGGTCCATTGGATTCCGCAACCAGCACATCGCCATTGGGCAGGACGTAGAGTTGCCGCGGATGCATCAAACCGCTCGCAATCTTTTCGATTTTGAGACCGGGCGCTACCTTGGGAGATTGTCCCTGTGCCCAGCCGACGCCATTGGGGACCTGCATCGGCGGGAGCAAGAAGTCTTGCGCCTTCGGCAGCGGCGGCGCGTTACCGGATTGCTGTGCGGGCTCGAGCGATGCTTTCTCGTCGCATCCGCCCAAGACGACTACCAGTGCAAGTGTCAATACTCCCCGTGCAACCGTCTTAGTCATTGACGTGTCCACCCCGGGCTGCACGCTCCACGGCAACGACGATGTTGCCAATGGACAGGAGAATGACGGTGCAGACCGAGAGGCCCAGACCAGTCGGAACTACCGCATAGGCATCGCGGCTGTGCACGAACGCGTTGACGGTAGCCACGACTATCGCAAACAGGTTGAGCCAGAAGTCCAGCTTGTCCGTGCGGGTCGCGGTCCGCCGGGAAGTGACCCAGACCTGCGTCAGGTTGACCAGGCGAGGCACCACAGCGAACAGCAGGCCAAAGACGATGAGCCACGCGGCGCCTTTGTCCCAAAGCATCACGGCAGTCTCAGAATAGATGATGTCGAATATCAGGGCAGCGACGAAGCAGCCGAATGGGATCGGATTGAGAAGGTCATAGATGCTCTCGGCAACGATGGAGCGACGTGGTTCGGGACGGAGGCTCATGGTGCTGCTACCTCATTGTCAATCGGATTGCGGAAAGGATGGTATCGGACCTTACCGCATGTCAGTTTGCAGGGCGAGTCTTATTCGGTTCCGTCCGACGACCTCCAATATGCAGCTCCATCGCGTCACATCAGTGCAAATTCAGTTGTTACAGGACACTAGTTGCGTTGATCGCTCGCCACGCTTCCGAACTGGGGCTTCATCAGACCCGCGGCAACCATCTGCTCGACGGCCACTCCGTCGTGACCCGGCACGATGTGAATGCGGGGCTCCGCTTCGTGCAGCCTATGTAGCGCAACGAGTTGGCCGAATACGGCCGCGCGATCTTCCTCGATCGTGAACTGCGTGACGAGACGAGGACGTTCGCGTTGCACTTCAATGTTGCGAAAATGCCAGGCGACATCCCCTATGAAAAGAAACTCCGTACCGTCCACGGTTTGAACATAGACCATCTGGCTGCCCGGCGTGTGTCCGGGAGACTTGATGAGCACCATACCGGGCGCCACCGCGTCGTACTTCCGGTACTCGAGAGGCACATAGCCGTCCAGCGCGTGATCCGGAAACCTCGCCGGCAGCATGGCCGCAGGATTCGCCATTTGTTCGCGAGTCAGCTTTGTCGCGGCGAGCACGGCGCCAAGATTCGGATGGGTAAGAAGGCCACCAATGTGATCTGCGTGCTCGTGCGTCACGAGAATGAGCGATGACTGCGTCATCGCCGCCTGCACGCGGGCAAACGCCGCGGCATCGAATGAGGCTAAATTGCCGCCGCCGAGTTCTTTGTTGAGCGCCGTATCAATGATGACCGATGTCAGCGGATATACAACGCGATAGGAGTACACCGGCAAGTCAGATGGTTTCCAGCCGTCGCCTGCAACAACAAAGGTGGCGGGAGGTTGAAACAGGCCGACCCCTTCAACTTCGATCGCGGTAGGTTTATCACCGGGAGCGGCACCCGCCAGGCGACGAACCTCGCCGATATCCAGGGCGTATTCTGCGCCGCCCGGTACGTGGCTTTCGGCGATGAACCAGTAGTAAGCGGCGCTCGCAATCACTAGGAGTGCGCACAAAGTAAGGAGGATGTTGCGAACCCAGGGTCTCATGGCGAACTCTCCGCAATTGGCCTAGTCCCAATGTGGCTTCATTAACCCGAGGTCCGCTTTGAGCGACAACTAGCGGTTGGCCAACACATATCTTTATACTTGCATTCTGCAAGTGGTATCAATATTGCCAAAAGGAATTGCATGATACAACCTGCCGAATCGGGCTGCTATGCGCTAATTCACACGCAATATATGCAGATAAGCAAACGTTAGTTTGCCCCGGTCTCGATATTGCTTACCGTGGTATCGCTGACGAGCACCCGATCATGC
>JAXDQN010000321.1:0-2911 GCA_034667865.1 Gammaproteobacteria bacterium | reverse complement strand
TACTTCCTGCAGTTTGACGCCGTTGGCGCGCTTGCGGATGTTTGGCTGAATGGCCGCTTTGTGGGCCACCACGCGGGGGCTTTTGCACGCTTCCGCTTCGATGTTACGCAGTTCATCAACCCGGGCGGCGATAATCTTCTGGCGGTGAAAGCCGACAACAGCCGGCCTGGGATCGGCTCGAGCACCCAAGATCTCATTCCCCTGTCGGGAGACTTCTTTGTATTTGGCGGGATCTATCGCAGTGTTGCCCTCCTTGTCACGCAGTCTGCGCATGTGGATTTGCTCGATTTTGGCGGCCCCGGTGTTTACGCGCGCGCGCTGGACATCGATGCCAACTCAGCCAGGGTGGCTGTATCGGGACGAGTAGTCGATGCTCGAAACAAGCCGCAGCGTATCGCTGTCGAGTTCTCGGTTGAAGACAGCGGCGGCACTCGGGTTGCCTCTCGAACCATCAAAACGCTGACCTCGGCGAAAGGCACGCTTCTCAAGACGGAATTGCGTGTCGATCGGCCGCGGTTGTGGCAAGGCATCAAAGATCCCTACCTTTACCGAACGGTGATGACGCTGCGCTCCGCGACCGGCGCAATCCTCGATCGGGTGAGTCAGCCCCTTGGCTTACGCTCGTTTAAGTTCGATGCCGATCGCGGCTTTTTTCTCAACGGCGAGCATTTGGCCTTGCACGGCGCATCGATGCATCAAGATCGTCCGGTCAAAGGTTGGGCCATTTCGGCACAGGACCAGAAGCAGGACTTTGATCTGCTGCAGGAATTAGGCGGCAATGTCGTGCGTCTCGCGCATTATCAGCACGACCAATACTCCTATGAACTGGCGGATGCGCGCGGCATAGTGACCTGGGCGGAAATTCCGCTGGTCAACAAAGTATCGTGGGACGGTGCACCCGCAAATGCGGCACTGACAGCGAATGCGCGTCAACAGCTGACCGAGCTGATCCGTCAGAATTACAATCATCCCTCGATTGTGCAGTGGTCGGTGGGCAACGAAATCGACCTGACCGCCACGCAGAACAAAAGCCCCAGTCGAGCCGCCGCATTGGTTGAGGCATTGAACGCGTTGGCCAAACAAGAGGATCCTTCGCGCGCGACCGTGCTGGCCGACTGTTGTGAGATCGGCATGCTTCCGCATACCAAGGTGGGACCCGCCGCTGCGGCACGCGATCAGCTGGTCGGTATTGCGGACCTCGTGGGCTACAACCGCTACTTTGGCTGGTACTCGGGCCGCTTCGAAGATTTTGGCGAAATGTTGGATGAGGCGCATGGGCGCCATCCCGGGTTGCCGATCGCCGTTTCCGAGTACGGCGCCGGCGCGGCGCTAACCCAGCACAGCGATGACCCCGAGGGCGGCCCGATCAATCCCCACGGTCGGCCCCATCCGGAAGAATACCAAAACCTATACCACGAGAAATCGTGGGCGGCGCTCAAGGCTCGCAAGTACCTGTGGGGTGCGTTTGTTTGGAACCTGTTCGACTTTGCAAGCGATTCGCGCAGCGAGGGGGATTTAACCGACATCAACGAAAAAGGTCTGATCAGTTACGATCGCTCGACGCGCAAGGATGCTTTCTACTTCTATCGCGCCAATTGGAGCGCTGAGCCGACCCTGCATTTGGTCGGGCGGCGCTATGTTGATAGAGCTTATGCCGTCATCGACGTCAAGGCCTACAGTAACGCGCCCGACGCGCAACTCTCGCTGAACGGTGTTGAGCTTGGACGGACGCCCTGTGTCGGCGGTATATGCCAATGGCGTTCGCTGCATTTGCGCGAGGGCAACAACGAGCTTGCCGCCACGGCGCAAATCGCCGGCGCGACCCACACAGATTCGCTCCACTGGCGGCTGTCGCATTCGGAGCGTGTCGTGAACATCAAAGCCGGCGACATCGCAGGATTCACGTCCAAGAACGGCGAACGTTATGGTTCAGATAATTACTTTGAAGGCGGCGCCGGCCGGGGCGTCAATCCACAGGACACACCAGCGTCTGCTCTCACCCACGTAGACGCAGATGAGGAAGCCTTATATGGCAGCTATCGCGAGGGCCAATTTACCTATCGGATTCCGCTGCCGCGCGGACGCTATCACGTGCGGCTGAAATTCGCCGAGCCTAGTGCCGCCGCAGGTGAACGAGTCTTCGACGTGAGCGCGAATGGCATTGCGCAGCTCAAGGCATTCGATGTGTACGCCGCAGCAGGCGGAAAACTCAAGGGCGTGGATCGCGGGTTCGATGTCGATGTCAGCAATGATGTGCTCACGCTCGCGTTCCTTCCGCAGAAGGGCGCCGCGCTGATATCTGCGATTTCGATTAATCCGCTTGCGCAACGCTGACGGCATCGAAGCCGCCGCTGACTCAAGGATGGGTCGCTATCGCTGGCTCATTTGTGCATTGCTGTTCGCCGCCACCTCCATCAATTACGTGGATCGGCAAATCATCGGCGTGCTCAAGCCGACCCTGCAGATCGAGTTCGGCTGGAGTGAATCCTACTTCGGCGATGTGGTGTTTTGGTTTCAGGCCGCTTATGCGATCGGATACTTGGCGAGCGGGCGAATCATCGACAAGATTGGCGCGCGCCTCGGCTACGCGGCAGTGGTCGTTGTCTGGACTGCTGCACACATCGCGCACGCATTTGTCGGCTCCACGAACGGTTTCATCGCCGCTCGGTTTGCGCTGGGCTTGGGTGAATCGGGCAATTTTCCGGCCGGCCTCAAGGCGATTGCCGAGTGGTTTCCGAAACAGCAACGCGCTTTTGCAACTGGCATATTCGTCGCCGGCTCGAACGCCGGCGCCATCATCACGCCGCTGCTCGTCCCCTTCATCACCTATCGCTGGGGATGGCGCGCCGCCTTCATCGTTACCGGCTCCTTCAGCGTGGTTTGGCTCATCCTGTGGCTGAAGATCTACCGG